>NZ_VXCT01000064.1:0-29338 GCF_052850535.1 Shewanella sp. 1180_01 | reverse complement strand
TGATCCACGCTAATCGAGCGTCCAAGAATGTAGGATGTGATATTCCACACCCGTGCTTGTGCTTTTTGAATGATATAAATGCAAACATTCGGGCGTTAACGTTAGCGTATTCATGTCCTTGAGTTGCAATAACGCCGACTCATTTAGCGTCCATTCTTTAGCCTTCCTAAATAAACTGATGTGCGGGCAAAAGTGGTGTTCACTGCTATGCAATTGCAGGCGGCCTGCGATTGCTTGCGTCTGCTTAGCTAATTGCGCTAACGGCGGCTCAACTTCATCGCCTTTCAAGCAACAGACTTGGGCATTGGGCCATAAGTCGAGCTGGTTAAGTTGAACGCTGAATCTAGGCTTAGCTAAGCAGTCAATCGCATCAAGGAGGGCGATGCGTTGCTCGTCGTCAACTAGCCCTAAAAAGCAGAGCGTTAAATGCATATTACTGACGCTAACCGCTTTCGCCTCAGGATTGAGGTGGCAGAACAGTTGCTGCTGTACATCACTCAGCCTTGCCCTTTGTGCTGCGGTAGGCGCGAAGCCGAGAAATAGCCTTTGTTGCATCTGATTATCGTCCTTTGTGGCGTTCAACACGGATTATCTCTGGGAACACTTTGACGTTTAGCGTCTTTGAGCGTTAATCTAGTTGTTGAATTTATCGGCTAATTTGCGACTCAAGCAGACGTTTAATTTACTGTGAGCCTATACTCAATATACGTCGATAATACCTTAAATGGATTTTTAGGTAAGGAAGTCACTTTTCATGTTAGTAGGTTTAGCAAATCCACTCCAACAGGCCTTGGTGAGTATTTTTAGTGAGTCTCCGCTAGAAACCTTAGAGCAAAATGTTGACCGAGCACTTGAGACCATCACTTTGCAGCTGCATTGTGACGGAGTATTTGTATTGACCGGCAGCCAGTCTCTGGATCGTTTACGCACGCGTAATTTGTATCTAAAACCCCAATTTGCCAAAGGCCAACAAACCCGAGTCTGGCCCTTGGCACGCATGCCATTCTTTCGCTCCCTTGTCCGCACCCCGCGACTATTAAATCTGCCCGATGTGAATACCTTGCCCGCCGATGCGCAGGCCGAGCGAGCCCTATTAAGGGACTGGGACGTGAAGAGTCTATTGGTATTGCCACCTGTGGTATTTGGCGAAACGCGTATTGCGCTGGGCGCAGTCAATTGCTCCGAGTGTTGCGAATGGAGCGAAGAGTTTATAAGTGAGTTTAACCACGCCGCTGTGATGATTGGCTCGGCGATGGAACTGACGCGTATCGCCCTGAGCATGCTCGCCAGTGAGCATAAATACTGTGAAGTCTTCAATCAGTTACCCTTAGCCTGCGCCTTGTTAGATAAATATAATCAATTGACTATGCTCAATAAAGTCGCCCTGCAAACGCTGCCAATCCAACATGGTTATGATTTATTCGACATGGTGCGTGAGGAAGAACATGCCATGTTAACTGATACCTTGCATGTGGTACGTGAAGGTGTGCTTGGTCAGGCTTGGTGTGAGTTACCGTTGAAATCTATCCATCAGTTGGCTTGGTTGAAACTCAGTTTTAGCCAGATCAGTGGCGATAAAGATACCTTAGTCATGATTGCCGAAGATGTCAGCGAGAAGTATCGCCTAGCCGATGAGCTGTCGTTCCATGCCAATTATGATGCGCTCACAGGATTGCCCAATCGGTTGCATTTCGAAGCCCTATTAGAAAACCTGCTGCACGCCCACGACGATATGCCTATTTGTGTGGCGTTTCTCGATCTCGACCAATTCCAAGTCATCAACAATATCAGTGGCCATCAGGCGGGCGATAAGCTGCTTTGCCAAGTGGCATTACGCTTAAAACAGCTCGTGCGTAAGGGCGATATCGTCGCCCGTTTAGGTGGCGATGAGTTTGGTATTTTGATGCATTACTGCAACGTGGACTCGGCGAAACAAATCGCAAAACGTATCTGTACCCAATTGGCGAACCATGAATTTATTTGGGAAGGTCGCAGTCATAATGTCAGTGTCAGTATAGGGATTGCTAAACTCGATAAAAAAGCCGCCGACATTTATACCGTGATGAGTCAGGCCGATGCTGCTTGTCGCTTGGCGAAAGATCAAGGCCGTAATGGCTGGCATTTATACAGTGCGAGCGATCCTAAAATGAACCGTCTTTATACCGAGATGATGGCGTCGGTGGACATAGTCGGCGCACTCGCGTTAAACCAATTTGAGCTTTATTTTCAAAGCATAGTGCCATTAAACCGCGAGGAGTCTGGTCTGCATTTAGAGATCTTACTGCGTATGGTGCAGGCCAACGGCACTATCGTGTCACCAGCCATCTTCTTGCCCGCCGCCGAGCGATATAACTTAGCTTCTAAGGTCGACTTGTGGGTGATCGATAACTTGCTCAAGTGGGGCGGTTGCCATTTAGATATCTGGCAGCAGTTGGATCTCGTGTCGGTGAATTTGTCGGCGACCTCTTTGGGCGACTTTGAGTTTATGAACTGGCTAGAAATGCGTTTGATGGCCGAACCTGAGCTGGTGGACAAGCTTTGCATCGAGATCACTGAAACCGCGGCCGTGAGTCAGCTCGATCAAGCGACAAAGTTACTCGATATACTGCGCCCGCTTAATTGTAAGTTAGCCCTTGATGACTTTGGGGCTGGCTTTTCTAGCTTCGCCTACCTTAAGCGCCTTAATGTGGACTTTGTGAAGGTGGATGGTCAATTTGTAGTGAACATCTGCGAAGACAGTGCGGATCAGGCGATCGTTAAATCAATTTGCCAACTCGGCCAAGATATGGGCTTTGATGTGGTTGCCGAATTTGTCGAATCCCAAGATATTGGCCGGAAACTTCAAGCCTTAGGCGTCGACTATGCCCAAGGTTACGCCATCAATAAACCGATACGGTTAGCTGAATTACAGTCTGGACTCAGTCAGCCTTGGCTCGAAAAACGTGAGACCTTTGCGGCCTATCCACAACTCTAGTGTTTGGTACACTTATCTACCGAGCCGGATTATGTTGCAGTGAAATGGTACTCACCGTCGATTGTTAGTACACTGACGGCCTGTGTTGGCCGCTGATGTCTTTTTCTTGAACTCTCTACCTATTCATAGCTTATTAGCACCGCTGCGTGCGGCTTTTTCTCGTCACGCTCAAGTGATCCTCGAGGCACCGACAGGTGCGGGTAAATCTACCGCGTTACCTTTGGCTATGTTGGATTGGCCAGAAATCAGCGGACGCATTTTAATGCTCGAACCGCGGCGTGTCGCTGCGCGCAGTGTGGCGCACTATATTGCCCATTGTCGCCAGCAAAAGGTGGGGCAAGAAGTGGGCTATCGCGTGCGCGGTGAAGCTAAAGTCAGCGCCAATACCCGCTTAGAGATTGTCACCGAAGGCATACTCACGCGGATGATCCAGCAAGATCCCGAATTAACTGGGATTGGAATGATCATCTTCGATGAGATCCATGAACGCCACCTCACTACCGATTTAGGCCTCGCCTTAGCGCTCGAAGTGCAAGCTTCACTGCGGGACGATTTAAAAATATTGGCCATGTCGGCCACCTTATCTGGCCTTGCCTTAGGCGAATTGATGCCAGAGGCCGTGACCTTGCACAGTGAAGGCCGCAGTTTTCCCGTTGAGGTTGAATATCACCCTGTGCCGACGCAGCAGCATTGGATCGATCATCTTGGCCGCTGCGTACTCGATCTGGTCTCGGCCAGTAGCGCCAACGTTGATAAAACGGCTAGCAATAACGCCGTGCTCGTTTTCTTACCGGGAAAAGGCGAAATCTCACGACTGCAGCAGTTTTTGCGTGAGCGCTTAGCCCAAGATGCCTTTCTGATTTGCCCCCTTTATGGTGAGCTTTCGGGTGCTGAGCAAGATAGCGCGATTGCGGCAACTACAGATGGCAGGCGCAAAATCGTGCTAGCGACTAACGTGGCGGAATCGAGCTTAACCATTGAAGGTATAGGTTTTGTCATCGACAGCGGCTATAAACGTCAGGCCAGTTTTAACCCTAAAACCGGCGTTACCCGCTTAGGTTTGAAACGTATTAGCCAAGCCTCGGCAACTCAGCGCAGTGGCCGCGCCGGACGTTTATCTGCGGGTGTGTGCGTGCGTTTGTGGAGCCAAGAAGAACATGGCCGCATGCTCAGGGCCGATGAACCCGAGATCAGCCAAGCGGATCTGGTGGCTATGGCCCACGATTGTGCTTACTGGGGCGCAAAATCCTTCAGCGACTTGATGTTGTTAACGCCGCCACCGAGTGTGAATGAGGCGCTGGCGTGGCAATTACTGCAGCGCTTAGGCATGGTCGATGGTGACAATAAACTCACTCTCCACGGTAAAGCGGCCTACGAGCTGGGGTGTCACCCCAGGCTTGCCCATATGCTATTGGGCGCGAAAAGCTTAAGTGTGAAAAGCTTAGGCGCAAACAATGTTAATGAGCAAACTGGGCAATTGGGCAGTTTGGCCTGTTTGCTGTCGGGGATTGTAGAGGCGCGCGGTTTGCCTAAAAAGGGCGCCGATATCATGAATTACCTGCACTTTGCTTGTCAGGGGCAAGCGGGACAGCAGTCGAAACAGTGGCAGAAAAAGCTCGGATTAACTGCCGATTTAGCGAAGGTCGCTACCCATGCTCACCACAGCGATGTGGGATTATTGCTGGCGCTGGCGTATCCGGACCGTATCGCCAAAGCGCGCGGCGTTGAGGGCTATCAATTAGCGAATGGCACTGGCGTGGTGCTGGCGGCCGAAGATGCCTTGTCGCAAACGCCTTGGATGGTGGTGGCGGATTTCCAAGAAACTGAAGGCAGAAACGCCGGACGGATTTACTTGGCGAGTCCGTTTCAGCCGAGCTTGTTCGATAGCGAGCTAAAAGACTTGCTGGAAATCCATGAGATCTGTGGCTGGGATGAAGGCAAAGGCCGAGTGATTGCCGAGCGCCAATACAAGGTCGGACAAATTTTAGTGAAAACCGAGACCATTGCTAAGCCTGAGCGCAAGCAAATTGTCGCGGCCTTACTAGCTTATATTCGCCAGCAAGGATTACAAATTCTCAATTGGAACGCTAACTTAGAGCAGTTTCAATACAGGCTTAAACTCGCGACTGAGTTCGATGCGGGCAGTGATTGGCCAAAGGTCGATGATGAGGCGTTATTAGCGAGCCTAGAAACTTGGCTGGCGCCTTACCTCGAAAATGTGAATAATCTGCCGCAATTAGTTAAGCTCGATTGCTTTGGTTTTGTGGCAAACTGTTTGAGCTGGCAGCAGAAACAGCGACTGGAGGAGTTATTGCCAACCTCTTGGCCGTTAGTTACCGGTACCTCTGCGCCAATCGTATACGATGAATCTGGGCGTGCGCTGCTGCGGGTGCGTCTGCAAGAAACCTTTGGCATGGCGCAGAGCCCTATGCTGGCGCAGGGCAAGCTAAAGGTGACGATGGAATTACTTTCTCCCGCTCAACGTCCATTGGCTTTAACGGCGGATTTAGCCAGTTTCTGGCAGGGACCTTATGTGGAAGTGAAAAAGGAAATGCGCGGCCGATATCCAAAACATCTGTGGCCGGACAATCCTGTGAATACACTACCAACAAAATTTACCAAGAAGAAAACCTTGGGTTTAGCTCAGCCATAGCGCAGTGGCGCTGGTTTTTTAATCGGGTGAAAACACGCCTTGATTTGCACCACGCTTGTTATTGTGGCTGATGTCTTTAAATGCATGAATGATGAAGTAGATATGACGACTAAGACGACAAAAAAAACACCCGCTTCCCGTAGGGCCAACAATGGCCGCGGTTTCTTTCGACGAGTTTGGTCAATCACTTGGAAATTAGCCTTAGCCGGATTAGCGGTAGTGACTTTCTACAGTATTTATCTCGATCAAATTATTGCGCAAAAATTTGAAGGTCAAAAATGGCACTTGCCCGCGCAGGTGTTCAGCCGTTCTATGGCGCTGTATCCCGGCGCGGCGGTCAGCCATCCGCAAATGATGGCTGAGCTTAAGTTGCTCGGCTATCGCAAGGTCGCAAATCCACGCCAAGTGGGTGAGTTTTCGGCATCGAGCACCCGTATCGAATTGTGGCGTCGACCATTTTTACATCCAGAAGGCGATCAAGTTGAACAAAGAGTCATGATCAGCTTCGACAGCAATGGCGTCAGTTCAGTCTCCCGAGTGTCGGACAAACGCCAGCTTGCCGTATTCCATCTTGAGCCTGTGTTGCTCGATCGCATTATTACTGGCGACGGTGAAGACAGGCTGTTTGTGCCGACCGAAGAAATGCCTAAGTCGATTGTACAGGCATTATTGCTGGTGGAAGACCGTAGCTTTTACGAACACCATGGGGTGAATCCTTTCGCGATTGCGCGCGCCGCGTTTGTGAACATCAGCGCGGGTCGCACAGTGCAAGGTGGCTCAACGTTAACCCAGCAGTTAGCGAAAAACTTTTTCCTATCCAGTGAGCGTTCATTGCTGCGTAAGGTGCGCGAAGCCTTGATGGCAGTGATTATCGATTTTCGTTACAGCAAGGATGAAATCCTCGAAGCCTATCTTAACGAAGTGTATATGGGGCAGGATAAATCCCGCGCCGTTCATGGTATGGGTTTGGCATCGCGTTTCTATTTCGGCCGTCCTATCAGTGAGTTGACTATCGCCCAGCAGGCATTTTTAGTGGCTGCGATTAAGGGACCGTCTTACTACAATCCATGGCGATATCCGGATCGCATTCAAGAGCGTCGCGATCTGGTATTGCGTTTACTCATGGATGCAGGCGATTTAACCACGGCCGAGTACAAGGCGGCGGTAGAGTCACCTCTGGCGATCCGTAATCTTAATAAACCCGCACACCAGAAATTACCTTCCTTCTTCGCCCTGGTAAAACAGGAAGTGAACGAACGTTATGGCGATGCGTTACTGAAGCAATCAGGGGTAAAAATCTATACAACGCTCGATCCTATGGCTCAAGAAGCCGCCGAAATTGCCGTGACTCAAACCCTTAAGAGCTTAGATAAGAGCAACAAGTCATTGCAGGTAGGTATGGTGGTGACCGATAAATACACGGGCGGTATCGCGGCCATGGTCGGCGATAAAACCCCGGGATTTGATGGCTTTAACCGTGCGGTTGAAATTCGTCGTCCGATTGGCTCGTTAATTAAGCCCTTTGTGTACGCCACGGCACTGGCACCCAATAGCCAATTTACCTTAGCGACTCCCCTTAAAGATCAGCCCATTACCTTAAAGAGTGAGCAAGGTAAGACATGGTCACCGCAAAACTTCGATAAGAAGTTCAGCGGCCAAGTGCCTTTGTTAACGGCGCTGAAAAAGTCGATGAACGTCCCGACAGTAAATCTAGGGATTGCGGTGGGCGTGGATGCCGTCGCGACAACTTTGGCTAAGTCGGGCTGGCATGAGCCGTTAAACGAGTATCCTTCTATGTTACTTGGCGCCGTCAATGGCTCGCCATTAATGGTGGCGCAGGTGTACCAAACCTTAGCCGATAGCGGGGTTTATCGTAAATTAACCACAGTGACGGCTGTGTTGGATGCTGATAAAAATCCATTGCCCGTGACGCGATTACCTAAAGAGCAAGCCATCTCACCCGATACTGACTTTTTGATCCAGTACGCAATGCAGCAAGTGGTCAATACGGGTACCGCGACGCGCTTAGGCAATGCCTTCCCCGGCGTTGGACTGGCGGGGAAAACAGGTACAAGTAACGATAGCCGCGACTCTTGGTTTGCAGGCTTTGATGAGCGTAACGTCGCCGCTATTTGGGTGGGGCGTGATGATAACGGCAAAACCAGCTTGTATGGCAGCAGTGGCGCCATGGCCGTGTATCTCGCCTTCTTAAAGGAACGTCCACCTATTAGTCTGCGCTCTATCCCAGTGAATGGCGTCGTGAAGGGCTTTTTTGACCGAGATACCGGAGTGGCCAAAGAATCGGATTGCAGCAATGTTGATGCGCTTCCGGCATTAACCGCGACTTATCGTCCGGTGAATAATTGCGGCGAGCCTTTGCAATGGTGGCAGAAAATTCTCGGCCAATAGGCTCGAGAATTGGCCAAAGACGTTGTGTGTGGAATATAAAATCTTAAGTAGTAGAACCTATGCGAATGGAAATGGCGTTATCGAGAGTACACGCGTGACGCCATCTTCCCTTAGCCTAGGTCGTTAACCCAAAGTGAGAAATAACATGTTTAAAACCGCTGCCGCCGTGCATATTTTAGTGAAACACAAAGAGCAGGCTGAGGATATTGTTAAGCAGCTGAATAATGGCGCTAATTTTGCGGTACTCGCCAAGCGTTTTTCTTCTTGCCCTTCGGCCAAAAAAGGCGGTGATTTAGGCGAGTTTAAAAAAGGCCAAATGGTGCCACAGTTTGATAAAGTGGCTTTTTCGGGCGAGTTATTAGTGCCGCACATAGTTAAAACTAAATTTGGCTGGCATGTGGTTAAAGTGCTGTATCGCACTTAAACCGCAGGAATAAGCCCCAATGTAGCGTCTCTTAGCCGCACGTCATTTTCGGCTAATCAAATGGATTGGAATATTAAGGAGCGATGAGCATGACCTTTAGTTTTAATACCGAAGATGCGAGCCAAGTTTGCGTGGGGGCATTTGCGCTGGCGGTGCCCGTGGCATTTTCAGAGGAAGCCTGGCATCTCGGCGAAACCTTGCCTGTGCTCAATCTCACCATGCTCTTTAGTTTATCGCTGTTATTTCTAGGGGTTTTTACTTACCACAGTGTGTTCCAGCAAAATATTCGTGCCCGAGTCCCTGTGTTTATTTTCCGCATCATGGTGGCGTATTTGCTCACCGCGCTGGTGGTTTTCCTCGTCCTGCTGTGCCTCGATAAAGTGCCTTTTTTTGAAGATCCGCTGACCTCGATAAAACGGATTATCGTCATCACTATGCCAGCCTCTATGGGCGCCATTGTGGTGGATAGCTTCGATAAGGAATGATGCACCTTAGCCAAACCTCATGACTTTTGTCACTGGTGGATTAGGGTTATTTTGCGCATACTCATTCCCATACTCTGACTTTGATTGATGTCTAGAGTCGAAATAAGCCTGAGTTTTTAGCCTGATAACAATAACGCCACTAAATAAAGGAAATGACTATGAATACTGGAGCCCTCGCTTTACTTATCCCGATACTCGCCATTGTTGGCGGATATGTGGTCGCGATTATGAAAATCCGCGACAAGCAAGGTGTGTCGAGCCGTGAGCAAGAGGCCGAAAATCAAGCCTTGCGGGCCGAGTTAGCTACCTTGCGTCAGCGTGTCGAAGTGCTAGAGCAGCTGGTCACTGACGATAGTTTTCAATTGAAGCGTGAATTTAAACAAGTCTAACTATTTGTTCCTTGTCCAATGGAAGGCGCTAGCCTGTTAACCTAAGTTAATACCCTTGTCATTTGTTTGGCTTTACAAATGTGGGCATGGTGTTACTTTGTACATCTTCCGTGGGATCAAGTCATCGGGTGAGTTAAATACCTAATTTAAGGTAGACTCGTGATAATTTTGTTATCCATCCCTGTATTGAGTTATTACAAATAGAGTTTATATGTTTCTAGCGCCTTATTTTTCCGAGCAAAATCAAGCCATTTCCGTTTCAGCACAACAAGCCAGCGACTTCGCGAAGAAAATTGCGCAGGACTTTAATCCCATACACAATGTGGGCGCAAAACGCTTTTGCGTGCCGGGAGATTTACTGTTTGCCATAGTATTGACTCAATATGGCCTGAGTCAGAGCATGAAATTTAGCTTTGCGGGTATGGTGGGCGCGAGTGTCGAACTGCAATTCCCGGAACAAGTGAGCGAGAGTTTTTCAATTCGCGATGGCCGCGAAAAAACCTATCTTAATGTGAGCCGTCAAGGCGATGTAAGTTGTTGCGATGCGCAGACAGAATCCTTTATTCGTCAATATGTTGCTTTCTCTGGGCATAATTTTATCGATATCCTGATCCCTTTGATGAAACAACATCAAGTGATGATCAACCCAGACCGACCTTTAGTGATTTACGAAAGCATGTCGTTTGACTTAACCACCCTCGATTTTGTGCAAGTGACCTTATCACTCGTTGACCAAGATTTAAAAATCGACGGTAAACGTGGCGATGTGACATTGCACTTTGAATTACACAGTGGCGATACTTTAGTCGGCACAGGTATCAAAACCTTAGTCATGAGTGGCTTACGTCCTTACGACGAGGCGCTGGCGCAGCAAATGTGCGCCACCTATGAAGGTAGTAAAACTGATTATTGATTGACGGAACAATCACATGGCGTTTTTGTCTTTTAGATAAAACGCCATGCAATCCTTGCGTGATGAAATGCGAGGGGATTAATGACCGTTGATTGAAAGTTGAGAGACGATTTGTGAAACGTTTTCTGCTCCGTTGCGTATTTCTCCCATCACCAAAGTGACCTCGGCTAATTGTTGTTTCCCTTCCTGTGCGATACCTTCAACTTCGTTCATCATACTCGTTGCACTTGTGGTGAGCTGGGTATTTTTAGTGACGACGGCGGCAATTTCACTGGTTGATTTACTGGTTCTGGAAGCGAGCTGCCTCACTTCATCGGCGACAACCGCAAAACCTCGGCCTTGTTCACCCGCACGTGCGGCCTCAATCGCGGCATTTAATGCCAGCAAATTGGTTTGATCGGCAATCGAGCTAATGGTCGCGACTATGGCTTGAATACTTTGGGATTGCTCATTCAGTTGAGTAATCGCCTGAGTCGTTTTATGGGTTTGTTCAGCAATAGCATTGGAGGTATTGACGGTCGCATTAAGTAACTTAACGCCTTGTTCCGCTTGCTCAACGGTGCGTTGCGATGTGGTGAGTGCAATATTTGCGGCTTCACGCACAGCGTGGCTTTGCTCGATCCGCTTGCTGATATCACTAGCGAACTTAATGACTTTAACGACCTTTCCATGCTCATCCATAATGGGATTGTAAGCCGCCTCCAGCCAAATTGAGTCGCCATAGGCATTTTTGCGCTCAAATAGCCCTTTGCTATAGCGACCTTGCTTAAGCTCGTTCCAAAAGTGTGGATTTTGTCGATAAAATTCATCGAAACAGAAAATTCTATGATGCTTACCTAAGATCTGTTCTTTGCTGTATCCCATTGTTTTTAAAAAGTTGGCATTGGCCTTCAAGATAGTGCCATCTGGGGTAAATTCAATAATGGCTTGGGAGCGATTTAGGGCATCAAAAATAGCGGCTTGATCGTCCATTTGGTGCTTATCTTGAGTAATTTCCGAAGCCGTTTTCATAATTTTAACGACTTTCCCCGCCAGTTTTACAGGAAAGTAAGTCGCTCTCAGCCAGATTTCTTGGCCATTTTTATTCACTCGCGCGAAATTTCCCTCCTGTGGATGACCGGCTTTTAAATTACTCCAAAATTGTTGGTAGGCAGGAGAATTAGCATAGGCCGCTGAGCAAAACAGCTTATGGTGTTGACCAACAACTTCATTAAGCGAATAACCGACTACTTTTAAAAACAAGGCATTCGCATCGAGCACTTTTCCTTCAGGCGTAAATTCTACCGTGGCAATACTTTGCTTAATGGCGTCGATGACCGACTCCGCTTCTTGGCGCTTGTTTTCGCTCACTTCTAGGCTTTTACGTAATGAAGAATTGAACACTGAGATACTCCTGATGAGCTTAACTGACTCAAAAACCGCTGGTCTTTATTGAAAGCTCGATATAACGAGCTGGATATACAGATAAATATAGCTGTGATTTTAATGTGTGGTTTATTTCTATTAAACACGTGATCGGGATCTATATACCTAAATTGAGCAAAAGAAGATCACTTTTCTTTGGTTTTAGCTCGACTAGGCTTTGGTTTTAGCCCGACCAGACGTAGCGGCAGAGCGGATAACGAATTTTAGCATGCTACTCGAGTAATCTAGGTTGAATGAATGCCATAGAAAAAGCTGCCAATGGCAGCTTCTTAAGTGTTATCTATGTTCGGCGGTTAGCTTAGTTTTTCAATCTTAGCGGGTAGGCCTTGTCTTGCCGAGGCGCCACTAGCCCAGTCTACCAGCGGATAGCGGCCGTGACGACTGGGATCGAACAGATTTAAGTCGTTCATGTTGATCCCGACTCGGATCAGTGGATTGGCGACGATTTTAATCTCGTCAATCACAGTGTCCCGCGCGCCGAGTTCTTTATGGCCATAGCCATGTTCGATAGCGATGCAGTCAGGGTGCACTCCGGCAACACATTCCACTAAAGCGATCACGCTGCCGTTAGGCGTGCTGATTTTTACTGTGTCGCCCGTGCTGATGCCAAGGCGAGTGGCGGTTTTCTCGTTCAGTCGCACCGGATTATTAGGGTGCACTTGGCGTAAACGATCCGAGCCAATACTCATAGAACTCATGGTATGGGACTTGTAGCTGCTGATCAGCAAAGGCCACTGTGACTTATCAAACGCCCTATCGAGCGGCGTACCATCGGCCAAGGCGGGTTGATATAAGCGCGGACAACCACTCATAAATTCCCCTGTTAGGCTGTTGCGACGACTGCCGACGTCGGGATTCCACAGCATCATAGGTTTAGGCCAGACTTTACTCGGATTCCCCACGTCATCGCGTGCACCGCGCATTTCTTCAAAACGGCCTCCACGAGCAAATAAGTAACTGACTTTTTTGACTTCATCAGGCGTGAGTCTGGTATTGAGTTCACTTTGAATGCGGCTTACACCGCTAAGATACATGTCCTCGGCGTTGATATCGGCGACGGCTTTACCTAAATAGGCCACGTTGGCGGCGCCGTAAAGTGAGTAATCCGCTGCGCGCGTTAACGGGTGTAAGCTGCCATCGGCGGCCTTAACGGCATTTTCGCCAAAGCCGGGTAGTTGCAACTTCATCGCCACTTGGCTCAAGAAAGACTCCATGCACACCACGTCGCCACTGGCCATTTTCGCGACTCTTGGCTCGACAATCGGCCAACGACCTGTGGCAACTTTGGTTAGCGTGCCTTGCCATGCTGAGGTCCAGCCCCAAGACTCGTACGTTAAGGTGTCGGGCACTATGTAGTCCGACAGCACCGAGGTTTCGTTGATAAAGCTGTCGATGCTGATAAACAGCGGCAGCACCTTAGGATCTTTCAGTTGCTCACCAATAGCTTCCCCTAAACCCGCTTGACCATAAATTGGATTGCCCATGTGGTTAATCCATGCTTTGAGTCGATAGGGATAACCGTGCACCGCCGCCGTTAAATGTTCGCCAAGCAAGGGCGATGAAATCGGAAACCAAGGCTCTTTAGCGGGATAAGGCGATTCGCCCGCTTCGACTTTACGGCGATACTCTGAGGTTTTCTCGTAGGGGAATTTAGATCGCGATAGGAATACGCCCTTAGGCTCGACCATGGCGTCAAACTCCTGCAGATTATACCTTGGGCCTTTACCAAAGGCGGGGAAGGAACCGCCGGAGGCTAATGCACCGCCCTTTAAATTGATGTTACCTATCATAGCGTTGAGCATCATGATCGCCCACGCGCTATAGAAACCATTGGCGCTCATTGTGCCGCCGTGGGAGATTACTGCAGCCTTAGTGCCATGGCTGGTGAATTTATCTGCGAGGGCAATAATCTGCGCTTCGCTGATATCGCACTCCTTGGCATAGTGTTCCATTTCGAAGCTGTGCGCCGCTTCGCTTAACAGTTTGAAGCTGGATTTAACCGCAATCGCCCCCTTAGGTGTGTCGACGCTTTGATTAACGTCGAGCTTGGCTTTCAGGCTTTGGCTAGCCAAAACTATCTTGCCACTCATTGCATCGACAACCAACTGCGAGTCCTCCTCGCCGTAGGCTTTGCCGTCGAAAGGTAAGCCAAGATCGCTGGCAAAGAGATATTGGCCATATCTTGGATGGGTGGGCTCGCTGATTATCAAGAAGCCTGCATTACTAAAGCCACGGTAACCTGATGCTTTTGCGGCATCGACATTGGGCGCACTCAAAAAATCGGCGGCATAGCGCTGGTTATCGATAATCCAGCGCAACATACCCATGGCGAGTGCCGAATCGGTGGCGGGGCGGATCGGCAACCAAGTATTGTTACCCGCGCAAGGTTGATTCGAGGTATTGGGTAGCATGGGCGACACCACCACATAACTGAAATTGCTGTTATTCACCCGCGCGTTAGCCAATTGTCTTGCTTGGCGTTTAAAGGGATTGCCCGATTGCTGCGGCGAGGTGCCGATAAAGAGTAAAAATTCGCTATGGTCCCAATCGGGCTTCAAGTGGGCGTATTTTTTCAAATCATCCAATAAAGCGCCTGCACCAGCGCGGTAGGTAAACCCGCAATAAGCACCGTGGTTGGCAAAGTTTCGCGTGCCAAAGCTGTTGAAGGTAAAACGTTTGATAATGGCATCGCGTCCTTCATCTGAGGCGTTCGAGACCAGTAACTGGTTGGCCTTAGGACCGTATTCCGGATTATTGGCATCGAGCGGCGTGGCGATATCTCGAATCGCTCTTAAGCCTTCAACTTGGCCTTCGCCAAATAAATCACCGCCTTCGACGACTTCATTCAGCAACTGCTCAAAGCTAATGCTCTGCCATTGGCCACTGCCGCGCTTACCCACGCGCTTAAGACATTGGGTAACACGATGCGGGCTATCCAATTGTTCTAACATGGCATTACCGCGAGCGCAGGCGGTGGAACGCCCCTGTAGACCTTGTTCTTGAAAGGCGCTTAGTCCGACAAATGCGGTTTTGATTGGCGTATCGAAATCGATATGTTCCCGCGATGACAACGGATGATAAGGATTACCGCTGATGCGGATGATCTTATCGGTTTTTTGATCGATACGAGCGCGCACGCCGCATTTGGTCCAGCAACCTAAGCACATAGTATTGGCGACGCGCTGATCGTCATTGCTGATCAGCTGACCTGACTGTAAATCGATTTTGTATTCAGGTGTTAAGGAATTGCCATGCAGCGGATCTTGGGTCGATTTCCCCGAGGTGCCATTGACGACACCTTTGCCCATTTGCGCTAACGTATGGCTATAACCCGCGGCAAATAATCCCACACCACCCGTGACAGCGGCCCCTTTGATAAAACGACGTTTACTCTTATCCATGATGGACTCCTTCATTCTGTAAACTAATTGGGTGCTCAGCGAGCAAGCTTTGCCGCAGGCGTGTGGCGAATAAGTTCGGAGACCAGCGCCATTAATGCCAGCCAAAGGCCGAAGGTGCCGGCTATGCCTAATAGCCCTTCGGGTCCCCAAGGCAGTTGATAGAGGTAAGTCCCTGCGCCGTATTTAGGATCGGTTTGCGCTTGGATGAGCACTATCCAGCGAAATCCCCATGCTAAGTGAATGGCCATGAGGCTGACGACTAACATCGCCACATTGGGTAAGTGACGAATGGCGAGCATCAGTGCCAGCACGGCGAGTGTGACCAGTACCCAAATCGCGGCCAGTTGCCAACTTGGACTGGTTTCAAGCAATAACGCGGCTTCAGGGGCCGAGCCCTTATCGAATAATGCCCAGCCGATAAGGCACAGGGCGAACAGACCAAAGCTGGCCCTTACCCAGAGTAATAGCTTGTCTTGGGTACTTTGTTGGTAGCCTGTTAATAATCGATTCAATACCGCCAAAGTGCCGCAGGCGGCAAGCAGGGCGCTCATCGCCATTAAAGGTGGCAGCCAATAGGTATGCCACAGTGGCCGCGCCTTAATGGCCATGGTTTCCATGCCAGTGTAGAGGGCGATACTGCAGGCACTCAGGGCCGTGATCAGTGCGATCGGCTTGATGAATTTGTCACTGTTCCAATCACCGAATCTCAGTAATTGGCCGATACGACTCAGCCAATCTGAGTCTTGATGCGCGGTGTGCTTAGGCAGATATTGACGCAGCAATAGCCAAGCAAACAGCGCGCTGGTGCCCGAGAATACCGGCAGTAAAAAGGCGCCATACCACATCCAAGAATCGGGGCGAACTTGCGCATAAAAATGCCAAGCCCGCAGCGGTTGGTGTAAATCGGCGAGCAAGGCAATAGGCGCGACGATACCTGCGGTCAGCATTAAACAGGCGCAGAGTTTCAGCAGTCTGTAATCGGGTTTCGCGTGACTAAACAAGTGTATTGCCGCCACCCACACACTGGCATAGGCCAGACCCATCATAAAAAAGTATTGCACCGCCCAAGGTAGCCAAGTAATGGCGATATCTGGGGTAAAGATTTCTTTAATGACCATGGTGGATCTCCTCGCCAGTATCGGTAAGTAAGGTTCTAACGGGGGCTTGGCCGCTGATCTTGTCCACAAAAGCGCTGCTCATGCCGATGTAGAACACCCGTGGCGCAGTGTTGGCCGTGGGTTTAAGTACCTTGATATCGGTTTTATTGGTGGCGAGCAGTTGGCTTATCTGACTGTGGGGATCGTTAAGATCGCCAATCACACGGGCTTCTCCCACACAGGTTTCGACGCAGGCGGGCAGTAATCCCGCATCCAACCTATGGGCGCAGAAGGTACATTTGTCGGCGGTATTAGTGTCGTGGTTGATAAAGCGGGCATCATAGGGGCAGGCTTGCACGCAATAGCCACAACCAACGCACCATTCATTATCGACGATCACTATGCCGTCCTTGCGCTGGAAGGTCGCGCCCGTAGGACAAACTGGGATGCAGGGCGGGTTTTCGCAGTGATTACACAACCTTGGCAACATCAAAAAGGCGGGCGGCGTGGTATCTTCCTGCTGCGAGACTTCATACTGCTGCACTGTGGTACGAAATTGCCCTAGGGGCGGTTGATTCTCGATAGTGCAAGCGACGGTACAGGCTTGGCAGCCCACGCAGCGGCGTAGATCGATCACCATGCCATAACGTTTACCCACTTGGCCTTCGCTGGCACTGTGTACTTGAGGGCTGCGCTTATCATCCTGTGCATACACTTGCACCACAGGGATGAGTGCGGCGCCAACACTGACGCTGGCCATTTTGCCGAGAAACTGACGTTTACTCTTGTCCATACAGATTTCCTTCACTCTTGCAGATGGCGAATAAACTGGCTCATAGACCTTGAGTTAAGGTTTATGGCGAGGTTTAGAGGCATTCTGTAAAAGGCGAAGCGGCATAACTATAGTGGTTTTCCACATATCGGGTGTGGATTTGATCTAGCGCAACAAATATCCGTTAGAATAGCCTTCAAAATGATAGGGTTTTATTTTTACGGCTTTTAAACTTAAGTTTGGCCTGCTTGCAATTTGAATTGGATCTGCTTTTAACTGGATCTGAGCTTGAGTTGAAGTTGAGTTGAATTTGAGTGATTGGGGATAAAGGATTGCACTTCACGTTATTTAGGATGATGAAAACAGTGTTTAGCTCAGGGATGTCACTCAAGTGGCCGTTATCAATTCAAGGTTCAATCGAGCCTGAGATGACACAGCGAATGATTTTAAGGATGTCACTTAGGACTAAGGTGTTCATCACGTTATTAGCGTGCTTACTCGCTTCGGCAAACGTGTTCGCCGTAGAGCCGCAGAATCAAAGCGCGCTTTCGGATGTCATGGACGCAGAGGTTGTTGCGCCAGTCGCTACCGAAGAGCCCGGTTATCAAGTGGTCGATGTGGGCGTGTTAGCCATCCGCGGTTATAAGGCGACCATCAACCGCTGGCAGCCGTTAATGGGTTGGCTTGAAACCCAAATTCCCAACAGTTACTTTAGGTTACACCCTCTCACCCTCGATGAGCTCGCTAAGGGCGTTGAAACCCAAGGGCTCGATTTTGTGATCACTAACCCCGGGCAATCCGTGTTGCTGGCGCGGCAATATTCTCTCACTTGGTTGGCAACCCTGCGCAGCCCGTTAAATAATGGCGCGGCGATACAAGTGGGTTCGGCGCTGGTGGTGCGCGCCGATTCACCCTATCAGACTTTAACGGATCTCAAGGGACGTCGACTCGGTATAGTGTCGAGAAATGCCTTCGGCGGTTACTTGACCTTAGTGTACGAAGCGCAGCTAAAGGGCATAGATTTGCCTCGCTTTGTGGGTGAGATCATTCCGCTGGGATTCCCGCTAGATAATCTGTTGTATCAGTTAGATGATCAAAAAAGTGGTAATGATGCGGCGAAAGACAATCGACTGGATGCGGCTGTAGTGCCTGTGTGTCAGCTTGAGCAGATGCAGGCAGAAGGGCTGATTAATATCGGCCATTATCGGGTGCTCGATAACCAAACTCCGGTGGGATTTCATTGCCAAGTCTCGACTCGTCTCTATCCCAACTGGTCCATGGCGAAGACCAATCGCGCCTCGCAATCTTTAGCTAAAAGCGTGACCCAAGCGCTGCTGGCACTGCCCGAAGATCACCTCGCCGCTAAGACGGCCGATTCTGCGGGTTGGACCACGGCCGTGAGTCAGCTGGCGATCGATCAGTTACTTAAAGATCTCGACATGCATCCCCTGCAAACGCCTTGGTGGCAAAGGGCGTGGCAGTGGGTCAAGTTACATCAACAATGGGCTTGGTTTGTGCTGGCGATTCTGGTGCTGCTCAATGCGTACCATTTCTGGTTGGAGTATCGTTTTAGCCGTCGCGGCCGCGAGTTAATTAACACTCAGCGCCAGCTCACTGAAAACCGCGCGTTACTGGAACATGCCCAGCGCATTGCGATTGCTGGCGAACTTGGCGCGAGTCTCTCCCACGAACTGAATCAACCTTTGGCGGCGATTGGCCATTATTGTCATGGCGCCGAAGTGCGATTACAGCGGGGTACTAGCCCTGAGGAACTGCAATCGGTATTGACGTTGATCCAGCAGGAAGTCACGCGAGCCGACAGCATTATCAGCCGTTTACGCAACCTGTTGAAGAAGCGTCCTGTGTCGAAACAAGCTTTGTATTTGCATGAGTTGGTCAATGAGACTGTGCCGCTGCTCGCCTATGAGTTTGAACAACATCAAATCAATCTTGCCGTGAATGTGAGCGGCGAGCCCTATTTACAGTCCCTCGATGAAGTCGGCATGCAGCAGTTGTTGCTTAACCTGCTGAAAAACGCCTTTGACGCCTGCGTTCAGCGGCTAGAGCTTGAATCCAGTGGCACCAAACAGATCATCACGCAAAAGCCATACACGCCGACGATCGATATCGATCTTCGCTATCAAGAACGCACACTCTTGCTGACCGTCACGGATAATGGCACGGGTTTAACCGAAGCTGCCAGCCTGCTGATGCAAGCCTTTTATTCCACTAAATCAGAGGGATTAGGTTTAGGCTTAGTGATTTGCCGCGATATTGCCGAGAGCCATGGCGGGACGTTTAGCCTAGAAAGCGCTATGGGTGGCGGTTGCCAAGCGCAGGTGGCTATACCGCGTAAACCTGAACCTAATGGAGCTCAATAATGAGTCTTGCCTTACCTGTGTATTTAATCGATGACGATGACTCAGTGCGTCGCTCTTTGCGTTTTATGCTTGAAAGTTATGGCCTTAAGATCACCGACTTTGATAGCGCCGAAGCCTTTTTTTCCGCAGTTGACTTAACCTTGCCGGGTTGTGCGTTAGTCGATGTGCGTATGCCGGGTTTGAGTGGCCCGCAGTTGCATCTTGAATTAGTCGCCAAAAATAGTCCGCTAGCTGTGATTTATCTCACCGGCCATGGCGATGTGCCTATGGCGGTTGAAGCGCTTAAACTCGGTGCGGTGGATTTTTTTCAAAAGCCCGCCGATGGCGCTAAGTTAGCCGAAGCAGTTGTCAAAGCGTTGGAACATACCAAGGCGCATCATCAAGACAATCAGTATCTTGAGACGTATCAAGCACTCACGCCAAGGGAGCGGGAAATACTCAACCTGATTGCCCAAGGTCTGAAGAACCAAGAGATCGCCGATAGCCTTTGTATCGCCATGCGCACGGTCGAGATCCACCGCGCCAATTTGATGAAAGGCATGCAAGTGGGATCGCTGGCGGAAATGATGCTGATCTATAGCCGGATCGCCGAACGCCTGCGCCTTGAAGATAACCGCTAAAATTTACCTTTTACTGCGCTAATTGCCGCTTTGTTAGCCGCCTATTAGGGCTAAGTTATCGTATCATTGGCGGTTAGTATTGGCTTTTCTAGTAGTTTAGTTATGAGCTTAGTTATGAGCGTAAAGAAGAGCTTAGTTCTGAGCCTAATTCGAGGCGTAAAGACTGTGAGCCATGGCATTAGTGTCGCGCCGCTTAATTGCCAATACACCGCGATTGCCTTATTTTAGGGGCACTATTTTTAGGCCATGATTTTAACAGCACTTTTTTACCGTGCTTGTTAAGGTCTGTGGCCCTCTTGGATTGTTTTGCTTTGTCCTGTAGAAGGCTTCTGCAGCTTAGATAAGACACTCCCGTTTGCATAAGGAATGAAATGGCAAGCTTGATTCGTATTGTGCTGATTGATACGCACCTTCCGGGCGTTGTGGAACTCGCCCTCAATGGCCATACCAACATTTGTGGTACTAACGCCTCGGGTAAGACGACATTACAACGTCTAGTCCCTGTTTTTTATGGCGAATACCCAAGCCGCGTGGTGCCTTCGACCCGCGACAGTTTCGAGCGTTGGTACTTGCCACACGATTCAAGCTACATCATTTACGAATATCAAAAGGCCGATGGCTTACTGTACCAAGCCGTGCTGGCTTCGGCGGGCGATGGCAAGGGCGTTAACTATCGCTTTATCGCCAAAGGTTTTGAGCTAAGCGATTATATTAAATCGCAAAACGGCGACACTATTCTGTGCCACACCATGGCGGAATTAGGCCGTGATTTAAAACGTGCCGGCATCGCCACCACTAACTTGCTCAACACCCGCGAATATCGCGCCATTATCCAAAACGATCGCACCCTATTAAGTACGGGCAGCAACCGCAGCGAACTGCGCGGCTATGCCCGCCAATTTGCCCTGTGTGAGGGCGAGCATTCCCTGCGCCACATCGAAAAACTCGCCAAAGCGGTGCACTCCAAAGAAGGCAAGATGGAGACGGTCAAATCCATGATCGCCGCTATTTTGGAGGAAGACGGGGTTAACCCGCCCAGCTCACGTTTGAATCCGCAGCGCGTTGAAGCGTGGATCCGTGAAAGCCAACTTATTCAAGGGTTTGAAATCATTCGCCCTGAGTTTGAAAAACTCGAACAAGAATTTAACCAACTGCTCAGCGCCGAACTGCGCTTATCAAGCTTGTCCCGTGGTTATCGTAACGATGAAACCTTAGAAGCCGATCGCCAAGATATTCAGCAAACTTTATCTAAAGAGCTGAATTTAAAACTCAGATTGCTCGACGATGAATGGAAAGAGCAGCGCGATGAGCTCAACCTCGACTTATCCGCTGCCAAGGGCGATGTGGCAAAGTGCGAGTACGAACTCGATGCCATTGAAGATCAGCACAGCGCCTTTTTAGATGCCAACATAGAGCAAGCTAAGGCCGATCTTGAGATGCTGCCAAACTGGCGCACCGATGTTGAAAACCTAAGTGAACGCCATAAGCTGCAAACCGAGAAGCACCAAGATATCGAGGCGGCCTACAATGCCCGTCGCAGTAAGATTGGTGAGCAGTTAAACCGCGAGCTAGAAGGTTTGCATGCCGACCAAGACAAACAGCGCGAAGCCCGCGATAAGCAACGCGAAGTGGCGCGCACCGATATCGACGCCTTAGAGCTGCAATGGCGCAACCAAATGGATGCGGGCAAGGCCAGCTTTAGCGAGCAGGAATACCAATTCAAACTCACTGCCGCGGAGCTTAAATTACGAGTCGACGGCGTGACTTACACCGAAGAAGAAAAGCTCAGCCTAGCGATTTTCGACGAACGTATTCACCGCGCAGATGAAGAGCAAGAAAGCTGCAATGCCAAGGTCGAGCGCTTAAGCAGCGATGAACGCAAGCTCAGAGCCAAACGCGACCAAGCCAACGAAGCCTTGCGTATCGCCACCTTAAGGGTGAACGAGCGTCAAACTGCGCTGGATGAACTGCACCACATGCTGTTCCCGCAATCCCACACCCTATTGGAATTTTTGCGTAAGGAAGCCCAAGGCTGGGAGCAAAGTTTAGGTAAAGTGATCGCGCCTGAACTGCTGCATCGCACCGATTTACATCCAAGCTTAGTGAATGAATCGAGCGAAGCTTTCTTTGGCGTGCATTTAGATCTTAAAGCGATCGATGTGCCTGAATATGCCGCCTCCGAACAAGAGTTGCGGATTCGGTTAAGCAAAGCCGAAGAAGCCCACACTAGCGCCCAAGAAATGCAGGCCGAGGCCGAATCTCAGCTAGTGGCGATTAATGGCGAGCTGGATAATCTCAGCCGTGAACTGACCTTTGCCCGCACGGCTTACAAAAATAGCCGTGACGATCTGCGTCGCCTATTTGATGAAAAGCGCAGCGAGCAAGAGAAAATCAACAAAGCATTGAGCGAGCGCAAAGCCCATGCGGGACAAAGACTGACTCAACTCGATGGTGAGCTAAAACAGCTTAAACATCAGCACGAACTCTGGCTCGAAGAGCAAAAAGAGCAAGCGCTCGAAGCGCGCATGGAAAAACAAGCCTATTGGCAGGAAGTGATCGGCGCGCTCGACAATCAACTCGGCCAAATTAAAGCGACCATTGAAGGCCGCCGCGAAAGCGCCAAAATTGAGCAGAAAGCCTGTGAGACTTGGTACAAAAACGAGCTTAAATCCCGCGGTGTGGATGAGGAGAATATCCTCAAACTCAAGCAACAAATTCGCGAGTTGGAAACCAAAATTAGCCGCGCCGAGCAGCGTCGCAGCGACGTACTGCGCTTTGACGATTGGTATCAGCACACTTGGCTGATGCGTAAACCTAAACTGCAAACTCAGCTTGCAGATGTGAAGCGCGCAGTATCGGAAATCGATCAACAGCTTAAGGCCAAAACTCAAGATGTTAAAGCTCGCCGTCAACAACTCGAAACCGAGCGTAAAGCGTCCGATGCGGCGCAGGTTGAAGCCTCCGAAAACTTAACTAAGTTACGTGCAGTAATGCGTAAACTCGCCGAGCTTAAGTTGCCGACCAATAACGAAGAAGCCCAAGGTAGCCTAGGCGAGCGTCTGCGCCAAGGTGAAGATTTGCTGCTGAAACGCGATTACTTGATGGGTTCGGTGAAGCAATATGTAGAGCATTTCGACTCAGTGATCGCCAGCAAGTCAGGTTCGGGCCTTGCCGAAACCTGGGAGCGTGCCCGCGAAGAATCGAGCTTTATCAACGACAAAGGCATTCGTCTGCTGGATTACCGTAAGTTAGTGCCACAGCTTGAGCAATTGCTGAACGTGATAGTGCCGCAATCGATTACTGCGCTGCGCGAGCAAGGACGGATTTTCGGCGTCGACTTAACTGCCTTCTATGATGTATTAGCCGATATCGACCGTCGCATCGCGTCCCAAAGTGCGCGTATTACCCGCGAAGTGGGCGAAGAGTTATTCCTCGAAGGCGTGTCTGAGTCGGCGGTACGTATTCGTTCGCGCATCAGCGAGTTAGAGTTCTGGCCTGAACTTGAACAGTTCGTCAAAGCCTTTAAACATTGGAAAGCCGATGGCTTTAATGGCTTGCCCGATGAGGATTACACCAACAGCATGCGCCGGGCCTTAGACATTATCGGCCGCGCTGCGTTAACGGGGGGCATATCTAAGTTGCTGGAAATCGAGCTGCGCCTTAAAGAAGGTAACAGCGATCTGATTATCCGCACCGACAGACAGCTTAACGAATCCTCAAGCCACGGTATGGCATATCTGATTTTGTGTAAGTTCCTGTTGGCATTCACACGCTTGCTGCGTGGCCGCGCCGATGTGACCATTCACTGGCCAATTGATGAGCTGGGCACTTTGCACCATACCAACGTGAAGAAGATTTTCGACGCCTGCGAAAACAACAATATTTGTGTGCTGGGCGCCTTCCCGAACCCAGAGTCTGAGGTGCTGAACTTGTTCGCCAATCGTTATATTATCAACAAACAAACCAAGAAGTTGCAGGTGGTTAAGCCTAAGGTGAACCCAATAGCCGACATGTTGAATAAGCGTTTGTCGAAGGAGGCCATCTAATGAGCGATGCAACTCAAACCGTATTAGTCGGTACTGGCGCTTTGATTGAACTGTTACTCAAGGGCGAGTTTATTTGCCGCACCACCAATGAAGAAGGCTGGCGCGCCCTTAAAAATAGCAGCACCCGCGAGCGGGTCGAAGGCTATTTAAACCAGATCAACCGTACCGTGGCGTCCGCCGCCGAAGGCGATGTGTTCTTCTGTGGTTATTTGCAGCTTGGCGATAGCGAGCGCAAAGTGATTTCATCGCAGTTTAAAGATATCTGTCAGGCATTGATCCCGCTGGTGGAATGGCTGGTATTAGTGCAAGAGGCCAGTGGTCAAGATGCGCCGCTGAGCGAAGGTGCGCCCGTGCGTTTAACTGAGCTGCAAAGCCGCATCGAAGACACGCCGGCGTTTCGTGAACAGCTAGCCAAGCTCAGCCAATATCGTTTATTTGGCTCGACCAGCACTAACAGCGACGCGCAAATCAAATTAGTCTTCAAACGCTTAGTCGAACTCGGCTATTTAGTACGCCCCAATGCGGAGAAGCAAATCTATATCGCCACGGGCAAGCTGGATTATTTGTATGAAGTCATTCGGTTTATCGACGAAACCGAAGGCCTAAGCCTAGAAGCGCAGGCAGAAACGGCGACTCAGCGGGACTTAATCTAATGTTGGCACGATTAAACCTAGGTAAAAGCTGCGACCAAGGAGGCCGTGATGAGCAGTAACTTACATCAGGCGGGGGTTAAGCTGCTAAAGCAGTTAGGTCGCCATGCTGACATCATTATGGACGCCTATTTGGCGGGTTCTCTTAATGAGGATGCCCACGATCCAAGCGTGGTTGAAAAGCTCAAACAGGCCGGCATTTTGTGGCGGCCAGAGCCAGATCAGGAGCTGCGGCTTAAGCGTTCTGTGCGTGCCTTGCTCGAAGAAGGTTTAAGCGACGAGCGTAATCGCCAAATCGACTCTAACGTCGGTTCGGCCTTAGCGACTATTAAAACCTTGGCCGACCACTACAAAGAAGCCCGTCACAGCTCAGATTACAGCGCTGCCGAAGCCTATTTGTCGGATTTGAGTGAGCATGTTTATAGCTTTGCCGACAGTCTGCGTTATTCGATTCGTGTGCTCTGGGGCCGGATCAACAACGAGTTCGGTTATGTCGGTACAATCAACGCAAAGATCCGTGAAAACGAATTAGCCCAAAGCCAAGTCTCTGAATTGCTTAATGGCTTAGAGATGTTCCAGTTTAGTGAGCTTGGCGAAATCGCCGGCGATATCCGAGAGCTGCGCAAACTCTTAGTGACGACTTTGCAAGAAACCATGAGCGACTGCGCCCAGGAACTGAGCGTAGTGCAGGGGCGTTTACTCGAACTCTTAGGTCGCTTCAGGCAAATCCGTGGCCGTACCCGTTTGCTCAAGGGCTGGTTACTCTACACTGACTTGCATCCGGATTATCGTCCTGCGGACCATGTGTCCCACAAGGAAATTCCAAGCCTATTCAATCGCGCTGAAATCTTGCTCGCGCCTGCTGCAGTAGACGTGCACAACGCCAGCCAAGAACTGGAGTTGATGGGCATAGTCGCGCACATTAAAGCTATTAGTCGTCATCCCGTGATTGAAGCGGTGCGTGAGCGAGATGCGTCCGTGTCACTCACCCAAAGTGAAGATTTTGATGTGCCGGATAATCCGCTTAAACAGGCGGTGGATGAGTATTTTGTCGATGTAATTGAGTCTGGCCTGCGCCAATCTGCGCTGGAATATTTGGTGGATAAGGCATTGCCTTGGGAAGCCGAGAGCTGGATTTATCAAGTGATTGGCGGCTACGAAGGCCTACCCGATGAACACAAAGCTTACTTTGAGCTTGAGCCATTAGGTGAGCCGCATCCCATCTATAGCGGTAACTTTATCATTCGCGATGTTGAGTTATGGCTAGCCTAGGTCAGCAACAATTACAGCTGTTGGAGAACGCTTTTATTAAGCGTTCTGTAAAGGTTAAGCTCACGGCTAACTGGCGCGCGATTTACCGCGAGTTAGAAGTGGGCGAGTTAGATGAGTCTGAAAAACATTTGTGCTTCGCACCCAAAGACTTTGATCTGTTAAGGCAAGGCGTGTTGGCGCTAATGGGACTTGATCTCCGGGATCTGGATTTTAATGTCGATCGCATGGCGATGTCCGCCAAAAGTCATAATGAGAAGCTCGCCAAGATCCGCCCCGAAGCCGAGTATGTGTTACTCAAGTTTCTGGGCTTTCAATCGCCACCTGTTGCAATATCCGCTTTATCCTCGCTGCGTATTCCTTTGGATGAAGCACAAAAACATTGTCGTGAACTTCATGTCGCAGCCATCTTAGTGGTTGAAAACTTGGATGTGTTTGATGTTATCCATCAAGCGCGTTTACCTGAGGATCTAACAAACCTCATGGTCATTTATCGTGGCAGCGGTCATCATTCACCGATTGGCGTGCGGCATTTTTTGCAAACGATGGCAGGTGAGCTGCCGATTATCGCCTTTACCGACTTAGATCCCGCTGGGCTACAAATCGCCCATACCTTAATGGGGGTGACCCATTGCCTTGTGCCGCAACTTGCGCTGACGGCTGCTGCCGAGTTGTTGGGCATTGGGCAAATTAATTCAACCTATGATTTCGACAAGCAAGCGAAACAGACCAAATATCTTCAGCATGCCGATTTAAAGCGTTGGCAAGAATTAGCTTTTTGGTTAACTCAACACAGTATTAGCATCAAACAGCAACACCTGCTAGCTCACGGGCTTGAACTAGTGTTAGTGCCATATATTTAGCCATCACGCATTCCATCTCTCTGCGTTAGTGTAATTATCTAGTTTTAAATTCTTTTATAAGTTGAATTTTAGTCATTAAGACTGAGGTTGATTTTCTAATTGTTTTTAATATGTTTACATTGTGATTTATTGGTTTTCATTCTGTTTAAATGTGCAGTTTTAAATAAGTCTTTAGTCTGCTCATTGATTGAGCATAATTATTATTTGTCATTTAAAATCAATTTATTACTAATTTTCCGTGATGCGGTTAGCTTAATTTAAGATGAAAAAGTGAAATTTATTCATTGAATTAACGGCTAGCATGTTTCACTATCCCCTGCCTAAGCCAAAAATGGATTGGCAATTGTGCTCATCATGGAAGATGAATAACAAAAAAACTACATTTCTGGGGAAACCACAAGCATGATGAAATCACTTTCGACGCGGATCTTTATAGGTCTGTTTGCGGGTCTTATTTTCGGCACAATAGTGCAGTACTTCTTAAACGATATCGGCTTCTTCTCGGACAATTTGGTCGAGCTTGCCGGCGGCGTTGGCACTATGTTCGTCAATATGATCATGATGCTAGTCGTGCCATTAGTGTTTGTGAGTATTGTTTGTGGTGTCTGTGAGCTGCAAGATCTCAAAAGTTTTGGCCGTTTAGGCGGTAAGACCTTTGGTTTTTACATCATCAATACCTTTGTCGCGATCGCGACGGCATTATTAGTCGTGCTGTTACTCGATCCTGGTAAAGGCGTCGATATGAGCAGCACAGACGGCCTGGCCATTACTGCAACTGAGCTGCCAAGTTTGATGGCATTAGTTGTCGACATAGTCCCGCGTAACCCTGTGGCGGCGTTTATGTCGGGCAATATGTTGCAAGTGATCTTTATGGCCCTAATGCTTGGTGGGGTGATTAAGTCACTCGGTGAGCATGTCGCTGGCGCTGTGCAAGGTTTTCAAACCGCGAATAAAATCATGATGAAGCTGATTTCTGTTGTCATGAGTCTAGCGCCCTACGGTGTGTTTGCCTTGATGTTCAAGCTCGGCGCGACCTTAGATGCTGGCGTGTTTATGAGCGTAGTTGAGTACATGGTGCTGATCCTCGCGCTGCTACTAGTGTGGATTTTTGTGGTTTACCCAATGGCGGTGGGCATATTCACTCCGATTTCGGCCAAAACCTTCCGCGAGAAGACCCAAGAGCAAGTACTATTTTCACTGTCGACCGCAAGCTCGAATGCGACGATTCCTGTGACTATGCGCACCTTAACCGAAAAGTTAGGTGTGAATCGCGCGGTAGCAGGCTTTGGTGTGCCACTCGGCGCGACCATGAACATGGGCGGTGTGGCGATTTACATCACTATCGCGATTTTCTTTGTCGCTAACGCCTTTGGCATGCCTATCACCTCTGATCAATTACCTTCGCTGCTATTTAGCATCTTCCTACTCTCTGTCGGCGCCGGCGGTGTGCCTGGCGGCGGTATGGTGATGATAGGCGTGTTAATCCATCAAATGGGTTTACCGATAGAAGCCTTCGCGATAGTTGCGGCATTAGATCGCATTATCGATATGGTGCTGACCTCTTGTAACGTGGTAGGTGATGCTGCGGTATTGACCATAGTGGACCAAACCGAGAAAGTGCATCAGGTTGAACTAGCGAAGAGCTAATCTGGACGTTAAGTCATATGCTATAAATGCAAAAGCCACTGTCATTAGTGGCTTTTTTGTTCATATTGTTCTATTAAATGCTGGCTGAGGAGCCTACTGGACACAATCTTGTTTGAGCTTAGCCACAGCATCGGCAAAGCCTACGGCGACTAAGTCTGAACTAGTGTATTTACTAGAGCGAAAAGATACCGCTTCAAGGTGTAATTTTTGAGATTGGAGCTCACCTAAACTTCCCCATAGATCTGGGTTGGCTGCGCTCCCGCTGCTGAAATTCATCAGTGAGCCAGTACCATGTAATTTCAGCTTGATTTGTTCGCCACTGGTAATGATGAGTACGCTAGGATCACCATAAAATGCAAAGGATTCCGACATAGTGACATTGATACTAGGTTGCAGATCGCCAACGGAACAGGCCAAGGTTAATTTGAGATTTTTATCGATAAAATCGATGCTATGACTCTTCAGTGGTATTCCTTCTGCGTTTAGAGTTGAGGCCAAATCTTCCTTGGCATGGGCGTAGCCAATATGGCTGACGAGCATGAGAGCCAGTAACTGTGTTTTCACTTTACTACCTTGCGATTACAGGGATGGTTATTTACGGATAGATGCATTAGTGACAAGTTTGTCAAAAAGGTGGCGATTATAGATTTTTTTTACGCCTTTGGGTAAGTATTTTTAATGGATTTAAACCGTATGACTGATATCTAAATATTTAATGCAACAAGTTGAAAAATAGATATTACAAATAGCCGTATTAAGATTTAAATGAGTGCTGATTAACGAGTCAATAAGGTGAAATTAAGTTGGGATGTGTGGAATCAATCATGTGTTAAATGATGGGTTTAAATGTTTTTATTTGGCTTTTTAGGGTTTTATTTTGTTAAAAAGCCACTCAATAGAGTGGCTTTTTAATTTAGCAG
>NZ_VXCT01000063.1:0-30534 GCF_052850535.1 Shewanella sp. 1180_01 | reverse complement strand
GAGTCCCAGGCAGGCGATGTATATATTTATCAGTTAGTCGGCATAAACGGACTGCAAAGTCATTTAGCCGAAATTTCCAAGATATTTACTTGAACGCCGTCTTAGACAAGCAAATGCCAAATTGACGTTAGCAATATTGATACCAGTCAAAAAGAACGCGTTGCTACGTGAATAATAGAGGGCTATGCCGGCCAACACTCTAAAGAATTCACGTAGCAACGCGTCACAAAAACTGCGTTTTCCATTTACCAGCAAATAGCAACAAACCATCATCTAGTCCCCAAGCAACAAACTTAGTTAATCGTACCAATACACAAATAAGAGCAGGTAAGATGGCCCAGAAAATTTCGGCGGAAAAAAAGCAAATCTCAGTCTGCCGCGAAATCTCATTCTGAGTGGCCACGAACATTGTGTGGCTTGTCATACAAAATGAGTTGGGGAAATACGTAGAAACAACGAGTTAGAAAATACGATTTTCTTTGTGAGGCATTAAATTGTCATAATTTATGATTTTAAGCGCTAATAAACCAATCAGCATTTTATTGAAGATGGCCGAAATATGACTTTATTTATATTTAATATTATAGTTTTTTAAATAATTTATCACTCTATTTTTATCAGAAGTGTAAGCATGGAATTAATGTGAAGACTATTTGAATTCAACGAAGACAATCTTTTGAGAAAAAAGCATGATCAAAATAACTAATTGATTGAGTGCACAGATAAAGCACTTGGATGCCGTTGTAGAGCTACTTGATGTACGTCAATCGATGTAGAAAAGACATCAAAGCTCATAGCTGAGCGTTCTTTCATTTTATTACCATGACCGAGAGGTCTTGAAGGCATTTTGTTATCAGCGGTGAAGCCATTGAGGCAGCGTAAGAGCTGGGTTGCTGAAGACTCGCGGTTAGTGAAGGCCGTTGGTGAGTTTGAAGGGGCTATGTCAATGTCGAAGACGGTGATCACGGCGAAGGTTCGTGATCGGGGGAATTTGAGTAAACGCCTTGATAAGTTGCCATTGACGCGGGTTTGGTTGAAAAAGCTTGGATTGAAGTGAAATTCAATTCAGTACATAAAAGTACCTAAATAGTTGTCCATTTTTGATCACCAAGTTCACCTCTGACAATGAGATGACTTTTCTTATAATGCTTAGTTTTCGCTTTCCACATTGCGATAACCTCTTCATTAATGTTGAAAGAAAGCTAATCAAAGTTTAGTTTATAGTGTTTCCAGTTAAAGATTTGTATGGAGGTTTTGGCACGATAGACAAGGAAAAAGTGGATTATGCCGATCAGAGCAGCCGCTATTGTTTTGTTTAATCAATTTAGGTAAAAAGCTTACATTAAAGAGTCTGTCGTTGACCATAGATATCATAACGGTCGTTTAGTCTTAAATCGTACCCATAAATCAGATTTATATAGTCTGGTTAATGTGCTTAACATAAATTATATCATTGACTTGTTTTTCAATCTGGTTTCAAAGGATATGTCATCTAGTTGATGACATATCTTATTTATTAAGTTGCCAATATAAGTATGTTTAGGTGAGAAGTTATTCACCCAAATATTGGACAATGTAAATATTAATCTTTCACATTGGCTGAGTTCATTTCCTTCTACAGCTTTTATGAATAACAGTTGACAGCTAATTAGTAGGCAATTTAAAATTTGTTCATCTGATAAATTTTTATAATTTATTTTTTTTGGCAACCATTCTGGACTACCTTCATTATATACTAATGCTGCCATTATACACGTTACTGAGTTCAGGTTTGTTGCACCAGTAAAAAACTGATTTATTTGACTATAAATCATGAATTTCTGGCTTAACGCATGACCTAAACAAGACTTCTCCCATTGTTGACTTAAAGAACTTAAAAATGTCATTATTTTAACCTCAGCGATAAATGCTTCGTATTTTAATTTGTAAATTAAAAGCGTTAATTAAATATTCAAAAAACTCCAACCCTAACCCTGAAAATCCTTTATAATAATCTGAACTTGATCTTTCACTGGCTAACTGTAAACATCGCTTACCCCAAGGCAATAAATGAACTTCTAGCAGCTCATTGAAAACCAATTTATAATCATCAATATCTGGGTTTTCTATTATTTTCTCTAGTAGAAAACTTAATACAGCCATAAACAATCCTATATGATCAATGGGTTCATTCACTTCGGTTTTAATATTGATTCCATGTTGAACGTAAAATTGTTTTAACTCAATAGTGCTACTGTCATTTAAAAGCTGCGAAGGTGATAAATAGGTTGACCCCCAAGGTGTTGCTTTTGGAGTATTTGGACCATAAAAAACCATTCCATAATCTAATTTAAGCTTAATGAGTTCATCATTTTTATCATTCCATTGTGTTAGAAATCGAGAAAGTTCATCTAAAGCCTGTGATTCTTTTTTTGAATTAGTTAGTCTTGGCCATTCTTTGACTATGTTTTGTTTTTTGAACTGATTTAGTAATTCTGCCTCAGGATACAACATCAGTACTGAGTGTAAAATATTTGATATAGCTTTCAATTCATTGAGTGTTTCAAGATTAATTTTTTTCATAAAGATTAACTTATCTTTTTATAATTAAAAGGTGCAATTTACATTGCACCTTAACTTAGATGGCAATTAAACTTCGCGTATATTCAACACCCTACCATCATCATTGCCTGTCGATTTTGATTTTCGAGAGGCTTTTACAATTAAATTTGGCGAAGTTATTGATTGCGAAGGTAAAGGAGCAAGGTGACCATCCCCATTGCCATATTTTTTCCGTAGATTTTCCATCGTATCAAAATCTAATGCTCGCAAAGGGCAGCCTTCTACACAAATAGGCTTTTTCCCTTCGGCTAGACGATCGTAGCAACCATCGCACTTAGTCATTACTTTACGATCTCTATCAATTTGCGGAGCATCGTAAGGACATGCTCTAGAGCAGCTTTGACAACCAATACAAAGTGATTCTTCTACTAATACCAGACCATCTTCCTTGCGTTTGTGCATCGCTCCTGTTGGGCAGGCTTTTACACAAACAGGTTCTGAACAATGGTTACAACTAATCGAGGTGTAGTAAGCAAATACGTTTTGTTCAAAGCTATTATCACTATTCTGACTCCAGGTTCCTCCACCGTATTCGTATACTCGACGCCATAACATACCAGGAAGGGAAGCTACGCCATTTGATGCCACATCATCTTTGTTCCGAATTTTTCCAACCATTCGGTCTTTACAAGCAATGTGACAAGTCTTACAACCTGTACATTTACTACTATCGAAATAGAATCCTAATTGAGTTTTTTCTGTCATTTTTGATTACCCCTAAGCTTTTACAACCTGAACACGATTGGTATGTTGTGGATTCCCCTTTGTAATGGGTGACGGATGGTATTTGGTCAATGCGTTAATACAACCACCAACATCAATCACATGTCCGGATGGACCAATTCGACCATTACTATCTGGTTTGTACCATGCGCCTTGCCCTAAGGAGCACACTCCCGGTGTTACTCTAGGTGTCAATCTGACTGGGATTTCTATCGTACCTCTATCATTGAAAATATGGACTTTATCACCATCGGCTAAGCCACGCTGAACTGCATCAATTGGATTCATCCACACAGCATCTTCAACCGCTTCACGTAACCAAGGGACATTATGATAACTGGAATGGGTTCGACCTTTGGTGTGATAGCCACAGAGCTGTAGTGGGTAGCCAGCATTGATCGCGGTAGAATCTTCATAGCCGTCCCAGGTTACAACATATTGTGGAAGCGCAGTGATCTTGTCACCAGCAGGTAATATCCAAGTTGCCGCTTTGCGAGCAAGAGAAATTGAGAAAATTTCAAACTTTCCAGAGACCGTTGGGCGTGGATTTGCTGTTGGGTTTTGAATAAATAATTCATAGGCTATTGTTGATGCAGGCATGTATTTGCGAAACACTCCGACTTTTTGAGCTTCTTCATAAGAATTAGGCATCGCAACGTCGGGATTCATCGCCTTAGTTTCGCTGTAGAGTTTTTGACACCATTGTTGGCCTGTTAGCCCATTGGTATATTCAGACTCTTTACCCATCGCCTTGGCTATGCCTGAGCATATTTCATACATTGATTGTGCTTTGCCAAGAGGAGTGAGTGATGTGCTCATAAAGGTTGCGTAAGCCATTTGCCCTGACGCATAGGAATCATTGGCATAGTCAACAGATTCAAGCCAAGTGCTATCAGGTAGCAGATAGTCGGCAAATTTGGCTGAAGGTGTCATCCAACAATCACTGACTATCACTAACTCACACTGTGTCTCGTCTCGTAAGATCTCAGCGGTACCGTTGCTATCAGAGTGTTGATTTACCAGTGCATTACCTGCACAGTTAATAACGGCTTTGATATTGGTAGTTAATTTCGCAGGGTTGTTATCGATTCGTTCTTGGCTGCCACTCGTCTTGTAACGAACTCCGTCTGTGGTTCCTGTAAACTCTTTGCCTCGAACAATAGCATCAGACCATGTAAATACTGGGATTGTTATTTCTACAGGGTTTGTGCCTGCCGGCATACCTGATACGCCAAAGCTATAACTGGTAGGCATTGCACCACTGTTCACACCTGAACCGCCAATCTTACCTGTCATGATGGCCAGCGTATAAACAGCACGGGTTGCTTGGTCACCGTTAGCATGTCGACTGATACCTGCGCCTGCAGAGATGTAAGGCGCTTCGGCAGCCATAATAGCGTTAGCTAATTGTTTGATCTTACTTTCTGAAATACCACAGATCGCGGCAGCCCAACTAGGTGTTTTAGCTCCGCTAGCGGAGTAAATACCTTGTCCCATGATGTAATCAAAATAGTTTTGATCTGGGTCTACATATTGTGCATGTGATGCGATGAATGGATCTGAATGTAATGCTATGGAAGCTTTAGCATTAACTAGAGAATTCCGGTCGTAACCTAGAACATACTTATCTAAAAATGACTTCGCATTTGTGTCTACCCAACCTGAGTTAATCATCTGATAAATAATAGCTTCAACTAATGCGGCATCTGTTCCAGGGCGAATGGCAAGCCATTCATCTTCATTACCACGCATAGAATCAGTGTAACGAGGCTCAATCATCCACACTTTGATGCCTTTTGCGTTATTCTCAAGTGCTTTGATAAAGTCGTAACCTTCGCCACTACCACTCATGCGAATTTCATTTGGGTTAAAGCCAAAACCGATAAACAGGTCGGAGTTTTCTATTTCGCTTAGAGAGGTTCCACTAATACTGTCCCATTGATCCCCATATGTTGCTATACATGCCGCATAGACGCCAGCCCAAGAATAGTCCCAGTGGTGATCGAGAAAGCCCCCATTTAAATTTAATAGGCGTCCCCAAGTAGCTGTATTGGACGAAAAGCCATAGTATGCCCCTGTACCATAATGCAGATATATAGATTCAGCACCATAAGTATCTTTAATGGCTTGTAATTTTGTGGCTATGTCTGAGTAAGCTTGTTCCCAAGTAATGGGAATAAATTGGGCATCGCCACGTTTACCAACACGCTTCATTGGTGAGCGTAATCTATCGGTAGCATACGTTCGTTGCCTTAATGAGCGACCTCTGGGACAGGCTCTTGCTTGATGATTAACGCCATATTCATCTGTTGTTTCATGGTCTGTTTCTATACGGGTGATAATCCCATCTTTACTGAAGACTTTTATAGGACAGTTCGAGCCACAGTTAACCAAACAAGCGGACCAATTAATTACTTCATCCGTGGGTATTGTCGTCGGTGGTACAACATTAGCTTCACTAGCACTTTTATTGCATCCAGAAACTGTTGCAACAGCGGTCACTGCGGCACTCATCTTTAAAAAACTTCTACGTTCCATTCTCTTCACCTCTGTTAAATCAAGGCAGCATGTAGCTGAAGGTCAACATCAGCAGATGCGCGTTGTAGTTATGATTAAGCTCACCCAAGGTCACTAATCCTGGGACGGCATAGGGGCTGACCTCGGCGTAGTCAGTGTCGTAGTAACGTTCGTACTGGTAGCTCAGCTTGAGTCCCATGCGCTCGTTCAGGGCATAACGGCCATACAGCTCAAGGTTGTGGCTGTAGGAGTAGTAATCGCCATAAGGTTGGTCTGAGGTTGTGGTGATTAGGGTGTCACTTGCGGAGTTCGCAAATTGGTAATTTCCCCCAATGCTTAAGCGGTCATCCATCAGGCCGTCGTAGGTAAAACCAATATTGAAGTCGATAAATTCATCGTCGACATTGGTGTACCAATCAGGGGAGGCATAAGCTTGGCTTCCCGCCATGTCAGACTCAATCCACTGTTGCCCTGCGTTAGCAAAAACGTTGAGTCTGTTGCACAGCTGGGCACTGAGTTGTACGTTGTACCCGTAGTCCTTCACCCCCGTTAAACCAATAAGGATACTGTCGTAGTTGTCGTTGTTGTAATGGGCATCGAAATCAACCGTTAGCCATTGCAGGGGAGTATGATTAACCCTGAGTTCGAGCCCATTACGGTTTCTATCAGCAAGGTAAAACTTGCGTAGCAGCGGGTTTTCTTCGATTGAGGTGGCTTCTAGACTGTCGTAGGTTGAGCCATCACGGGTTTCGTAACTGGCTTTAAGATCTACCATCGTTTTAGGGATGGCGCGGATAGTCAGCTTAGCCCATAGCGCGCTATCTTCGGTCTCTTCACGCTCGGTATAGTTACGCTCAACCGCTTTGTAATCAAAGCCGCCGAGTAAGCGATAGTCGCTGTTGAAACGGTAACTACTCTGCAGTTTGAAGTTGGTACGCTGAATATCCATCGCCACGTTTTGCTTAAAGGCGCCACTGACGTTGTCGACTTCAAATTGGGCAAAGTCCCAGGTAGAGCTTTTATTATCGCGATCGCTGTAATCCAGTTGACCGTTCAGGCGCCAGCGGGGGCTTAACATACTGCTAAAGCCGATACGCGCGTCTAAGGTCTCCACTTCACCGTCCCAGTTTTGCAGGGGATTACCGCTGACTTGGATTAGATTGTCATCCTGGATCATTCGGCCTGTGGCAAGGCGGCCGTTAATCACACTGCTGCCAAGCAAATATTGGCCTGTCAACGAGACTTGATGGGCATCGTTATCCGGAGTGGCGGCATACACATTGTCGGCATAGGGCAGACTTAAGTGATTAATGTGATTGCGGTAGTAACTGCCGTTATAGGCCAGTTCACTCTGCCATTGGTGCTGGTCGATGCTGATACCGGCATTGATATTTTGAGTGGTCGCATCCACGGGTAAGGCGAAGTTTATTGGGCCAGAGTTGGCTAATAAACTGCTGCGACGATTTCCCGTTTTATCCTCGTGGTCATAGTTGATATAACCCTTAAGGCCATTAAGCAGTGCATCTAAATCACCCTCAAGGCCGATACCGACTTTTTCACGTTGTAATTCGAGGTCAAGGGAGCTAGTGTGACTATCGGGTAGCAGCAATCCATTGTTATGCCATAGTTGGGTTTGGGCCGTGGCGTCATAACGGGTCAGTAGGCTGTAATCGAGTTGGACACCGCCCAGATTGTTTTTGACGGCTTCGAGGTGCAGATAACCGTTGTCCGAACCGAGTTCATCAGCTTGCATTGCTGCGTGGTATTCACCCTGTCGATAACTCACATCGCCACCGACACTGCTACGCCAGCCCGCATCACTGTCGCCAAAGCTATTACCTGAGTGGATATCGTCACTGCTTGCCCAACCAACATTGGCATTGACTTCGCCTTGGTAGCCCAGCTTCACGGTACAGGCCTTACATTGATAGGCGCTGGTGTTGACCTGGTTGATATTGGCTTGCTTAACTGAAAAGTCTGCGGCGTTAACGCTTGCAGAGGCGGCAATCAATCCAATGGTGATTAAATTCAATTTAAACTTCATTTCAGACTCCTTAATCAACGCGCAAAATTGCTGCCAGCAGGGTGGTTGGATCCGTGGATTTGGCTATGGCAATTTAAACACCCCATACCCGCCCCAAAAGCATTGGTACTCGGTTGGCTAACTACGCGGCTCGCATGGCCATCGTCGGCATGACATTGTTGGCATAACTGCGGCACACGTTGTTTAACCAGGGACTCGTTCACGCTGCCGTGAGGGTTATGGCAGGTTGAGCAGTTTTCGGTGACGGGCGCATGCTCCCATAGGAAGGGGCCGCGTTTTTCGGCATGACAGCTATAACAAGTGTCATTTACCGTGGCTTTTTTGAGGGCACTCTCATTCGATGAACCGTGGGGGGCATGGCAATCGATACAGGTCATCTGGTCCCATTTCAACGGATGGGATGAACGTTTGCTCATGTCCGCTTTTTCGCGGGTATGACATGAGGTACAGGTCTGATTAACTTGTTGTTTGTCTAAGATTGGGTCTTTAGCGGCATGCACCTGATGGCAGGAGGCACAGGCGATTTCCTCCAGATTATGCAAGCTATTATGCCAACCCGCTTTTGCGGTATTTTGGTGACAACCCAAGCACACTGTATTTTGCGTTGGGGCGGATAACTTGCTGTCTCGACCGAAGGTGATCATTGGCTCTTTTCCCCCTTTGTTATGGTTACCTATAGGGCCGTGACAGGATTCGCACTGCAATCCAGCCATGGGGGAATTGGAATGGCTCATGTCACCATGTTTGCCATCGAAAATAGCCATTACTTTGTTATTTTTTTTATGGCATATTAGGCAGCTATCAGCACCTTTAGAAGAATAATTACCAGCAACAAATTTTTGTTCTAGGACTTGCTCTAGCTGTCCTGTTGATAAATTTTCCCAAGGCGTAGAATTGGCGTAAGGAATGAAAAAAAACAATGTTATTGATAATAAAAATTTCATTATTAAACCTCATGTTACAAATTGACAGCCATAGAAAATAAATCATTTAAAGTGATTGAGTCATAAATGGTCGCAGTAAGCTTTCTTAATCAGACAAAACATGAATAATTTGTCTTTTTAGTGTTCATCTTTAACTGTTAATAATTTAAACACAAAAAAAATAAAAATATGTCTATATACATATGAACATTCGAAAATAAATGGTGATGATTGTCACAATGCTTTTATTAATACCATTCATGACGGTTATCACATTTTTATGTGAGGCGGGATTTTTGTCACAGATTAAATTGTTAAAGAATGAAATTGATATTATTGTTCCTTGTTTTAATTACTATGGCCCATACAACTTTAACAGTTAATGGTTTTATTATGAGAGCGGTAGAGCTAATTGGGAAAATGAAAGAACAATCAACAATATTTTTCCCTGAAAAAGTTGAAAAATCTATAGTGGCGTTTATACATCGCAATGGAGAACAGAAAGTTTTACAAAAAGGAAGTGTTATAAGCAAGAGCTTATTATTGAATAAATTCATATATTTAGATGAGGGGTTGATTTTTTATGCTAAACGGACTAATGATTATACAAGGCCTAAGTTTGTTAATGCTATTGTACCTGAGAGACTGACTGATTATCATTTACTCTTGGAAGATAAATGTACTTGTTGCAAACAAATAATTATTGCGAGGGATAGTAAAGTAACTTTTATAGATAAAATGTTGATTAACAGCTTATCGAATTCGGATATTGAATTATTTAAAAAATTTATGTTTAGCTCAAATTATTTTATGGAAAGGCAGACGGCTTTAGCGATATTTTTATTAACATCTTCTCCTGAGGAAAAATTAGTAAAGCTAGTATTCGACATATTAACTGTTTTTGAAATAGACTTCAAAGATGAATGGCTTAAGGTTAATATTAAACTAACTAGAGGGGAGATAGCAGGCATTTTACATATAAGTATAATTAAACTTGACCTAATGTTGAATACTCTTCGCAAAAAAGGATTGTTTAAAAGGGTTGGTAATTATATGTTTTTTAATAAAAATCTTCTTGAGGACTTATCACCATGCCCCTTAGGCAGAGAAGATGCAAGCGGTTGTAAATCAAATAACATGCTAAAATTTAAGTCTAACAACATGATTTATATCAATAACTATTAAAAGTGATAGATTGAACTCCTTCAATGATAAATATTCTATCATATGTAAGGAAGGATATTTATATACCATAAAAACAATTCCTGCAGCTTGTGTTGTGAATTAATCTCACTTTTAACTTATTTATAAGTTTCTTATGCCCACACACATTCAATATTGTGAATTCTTGACTTATTTTTTCAACTTCCACTAAAACAATCAAGTTATAAAGTTCTGTAGTCTGGTTATTTTTAATTTAAACTTGAAAATTAATTTAAAATGATAGATAAAATATTGATATTTATTGCTATCTTAAAATGAAATAAAATTTATTTTCATCAATCTGCAATCTCACCTGTTTCCCATAGCACTATTATGTTGAGTAATTAGCGCAAGTAAATCATAATTTTAAGATTGATATAATCGCACTTCAAACATGATAGCCTTGGAAAATTGAAGCTTTGTCAATCAATGCTGGCGCATTTACTTATTTGATAAACGCGAAAAGTAACGAAAAACCGTTAGAGCCAATATATGGCATGCTGGGGAGGCTATAAGGGTGGCTGTGTTATGGACATCAATCCCATTTAAAAGTCATTCGTATTAATAACTAACCGTAACTGTTCAACATCAACCTACTCAGAAGTTATGGAGGTTAAGCTTCTTATTATCCTACGCCGTTATAAATTACTAACAGTCGTACAATTCAACTTTCTACCTTATATAGTCTGCTTATAGGAGCAATTTGTATGCTCAAAATAGAGGTATCTGAAGGGCGGAATCAGTCGTAAGTATGAAATGCTTATACTTTTCAATACGCTGTATTGAATTGGCCATTTTGTGACCGCATTTACTTGTTAGCCCTTAATTTCATAGGGGTATACAAGGGAGATACAAATATGGCTTTTTACTATGTAAATAATAAAGCACAAGATAATGGCGATCATGAGGTCCACAAGAGTACATGTACATATCTTCCCATTGAAGATAATCGATTGTATTTTGGTATTTATGATAATTGTACTTCTGCAGTGAAAGAAGCAAAAAAACATTATACGCAATCAAACGGTTGCTACTATTGTTCAAATGCTTGTCATACATCGTAATGTGGCATTGATCGCTGGGTTAGATCTTGGTTGACTAAGCGCCCTTGGTGGGGCGCTTTTTCGTGAGCCCCTTGCATCAGCTAAGCCTCAACCCATTCACAGTCCCTTCCGTTTGACAGAGCCAAGTGTATTTTGTGTCAGGCCTACGACCGCTATTGAGATGAGCTTGTGGCGTCTGATTTACTTATATGATCTTTATCAGGCGTTAAGGCATCTGGGGTCGACTGCGCGCAATTCGTGCTTATGTTAAATCGGCAGGTTCACCCTGATTTATAGCCGTTTTAAGGCAAAATCGCCTTCAAATGTCGATTTATACGCATTTAATCGGCGATTTAGCGTTGCAACAGCATGAAAGTTTATAACCGTTTGTGGCTCACATTGCCCTTGGAATTGTCGAAGTGTCGCTTCATGCAAAAATGACACTACACCACCCATTTTGGATTGTTTTCTAATTGAAGTTCGGCTCGGCTGTCGGTGAGCATTGCCAATTGCGCTAACTGTTCATGGGTCAACAGAGTGCAATACGTTGAGCTAAAAATGGGGATAATTTGTGCCTCGACCATCACACGTTCAACACTATAACGGTGGTAACTACGCAGGTAACACCAGCGCTGTAATGATGAATATTGCACTAACACTGCCTGCAATGACGCGCGTGTGATGTCACGATTGCGGCTGCAGGCAAATAGGCCTGGGCGGATCATCTCCTTCATTCCCGCAAAATGGATCCTCAAACGCCTAGCAACCCACTTTTGCGATTTGTCTTCTTGTGGATCAAATACTTCATTATCTTCGACAAACTGTTTCACATCCTCAGCGGCCAGGTGGAGTGTTAATTGCTCATTGTAGCTGGCCAAGGCTATTCGAAATTTTCCCTGATGGATCCCCTCGAACAGTCGACTGAACTCGATGCCATACATCATAAGCAGTTTGTTAAAACTCTGTTCAGGGTAATAGGCACATTTATCTTGGCTAATACGTGTCTTAAACCAGCGATAAATTTGGCGCATATCATAAGTTCGGTGCCGTGAATTGGATAGGTGGTATAGGCTATCAAAATGGCCACTGTCCTCGAGAATACTCAGTTGAACAGCCGTTAAGTCGAGCAGCTGACGCAGGTAAAATGTACTCACTCGACACGCTAAAGGCACTGTAATGTGTGGATGTTTATCCACTCTGTCGTGCACGGTATAACTGGGCCATGTGGATTGGGTTTCAGCCACCTGAGCCGGTAAGCCATTCAGCTCACGCAAGCTGGTGAGGGGGGACTGCACATGATGTTCACCAAAGAGGCTGAGATAGTGACGATCTTCGGCACATTGTTTGCCCCAAATCAGGTCAAAACGGCCTTGCAACAGGTGAAATGCATCGAGAATGTACTGACTGTCTAGACTCAATTTGTGGTTTGGTGGAAGGGGATCGAGATCGGTCGGATAAATCAGACGGGTGATTGCCCGATGCAATAAGTGCAACCGCTCCTCTGCGCCTTCTTCTTGTTCAATCCATTGTTGATAATCAACATCGATTTCATGGTTGGCGGGTAAAGTGGCCCAGGGTTGTTTGCACTGCAAACAGTGACTAAATAGATGCTGCTGCCAAGTGAGGGGATGCTGACAACAGGGACACTGATCAATGCGTTTACAACGATGTTTTAAACAAAATAGCGCTGTCTTAAAGTGCTCGACATGACGCACGTACGGTGTGGTGCCGATGCAAATAGGACAAAATCTGGGGGAGTGTTGATAGAACATCCGCGCTGGCATGGACCTTGGGATCTCCTCCATGCGCGGTAAAAACTCCGAGTGGGGAAGGTGGGTTAATTGCACTAGGCGGTCAAGCGAGACATTCGGATCGATTTTGGTTTTCTTTATCCCCATGACCAATAAAAATTCGGCCATGGTTGACCAGCCATTGACGGTGGCTAACCGACATAGGTAGGACGGCAGGGATTCGGCCTCATAGGGGCGCAATCTGATGGGTAATGTCATTGCACTCATGAAAAATACCACTTTTCTAATTGGTTGCTCGTGATTAAAAACGGACAATGTGAGATGTCATGATCAGCAATATCACGGAACGCGGTGGAAAAATCGAGTAACGTCGCCTTCTTACCGTCAAGGCTATTCTCGATCACAAACTCCAAAATTTTAATAATGATAGAAATTTTTCCGCGACTGGCGGCAAGGAGACGACGAGCAACATTCGGATCGATGAGATTAATGGTTTTGATTGGCATGAAAGACGCAATCGAGTGGAGAAATGAAACATACAGATCATAGGCCGTGTATTCCTCAGTGATGAGTTCATCAGTCATACTAAAAGGCTTGAGCGTCACCGATTTCGAAAATCGTCGTGCTAATTGCGGATCCATGCTCAATAGTTCTGTCGCGTCAGGCATACCAACGAGCACGACCGGACAGTTTGTTTCGGTCATCAGGTTTTTAACGAGATTGATAACTGGCCGCGTTTTTTTCTGGGCATTACGCTCAGTTAGATGTTGAATTTCATCAAAAATGATGATTTTTGTATCGAGCTCATGGATCAAGGTGGTGATCCGAGTGAACATACTGTTGGCGGTTCCTCTGTCTGGCGTCGGGCAACCCAAGACCTTCAGTAGTGCGGAGCACAAGCTTTTCACACTGGCATCCACAGGGGTCACGACATTGGCGACTGTTTTGTAGGAATGTGTTTCTGTTGCAGGTCGACTGAATCGTTGTTCAAACAATCTCAGCGCTGTGGATTTACCAAGACCAGAATCGCCAACAATCATCAGCCCAGTCGGATTAAGGCCAGTTGTTTTCAGGCTGCGTTCTAATGCCGCAATCACTGCATTGCACTCAAAGTGGTAAACTGAACGAGATAAAAATGCTGTGGTAATAGGCTTTCGTTGAGGTTGATAGTGATCCATGTGTTATTCCTAGCTGGTTTGGTAATTGATTATTTTAGGGATCACGGCGGATTCTGGGACATCGCTGCCCGTCGGTTTTGCTGGCGATAATACCAGCGCTTGATGAGCCACTTTTTCACGTTTAGTTAACATGCCTTGAATAACATCTTGAGTCAGCGGTGTGTCCATGGACAACGCCTCATCGGCAAGATTGTGGCTCGTTTTCACGTCTCGAGCGGCTTTTTTTTTGCGCTCGAGGGCCTGTTTTGTGATATCGTTGACCTTCAGTTCGCCTGCGTTAGGCATGAAAATTTTCTTGGTCATTTTCAGTTGCAGGAAGGTTTTTCCCCAAGCTAATTTGTTGGTGTTAGGCACAGTTAACACAGATTGGTTTAACGGGTTAATGACCATGATATTACTGGCGTTTAGCTCATCAACATAAAAAGTGACTTTGCCGCGATCACGACTATTCTTGTTTAATTGTTCAAAAAGGCTTCGTAATTCCATGCAATTAAAAAACTGATTTTTATACTGCAATCCCTTTAATTGCTGGAGTGTGCCTCGTTTTTGTTGCCGCAGGTAAAGATCAAATATCGCAACATTGGCAGGCACAATAGCCGGTGAATAGCGAATATGTGTGTTCCACATCGCTATTGGCGTTTGATTTCCTACTCCTGCATGCGCTTCTTGATGGTATATATCATTGATGAGAATACAGACAATCTTTTCGAATTCCTCGACCGTCAGGGTGGCATAGTGCTTTGCCGGGTGATCATAGGTGAAACCATCCGTTAATTTTCCGACATATCCTGGTATCCCCTTGAGTTTGTCGCGTAACGTACGATTAAAGCGTTCAATAAAACTGTGTTTCCAGGGCTGGCGTGACGGCCCAGCGATTCGATTGATCTTGAGTTGAGCTAATAGTGCGTCGAATGATTCATTAATGAATGCTGCGCCAGAATCGACGTACAGATCCATGGGCGTACCATGGCATGTCCATGGATTTTCCATAAAGGAATATTGTTGATTGGATTTGGGCAAAATGGCATGGCGTAATGCGCTCACCGCTGCATTAGTGGTTTCTCCTTCTTGGATACTGATATGCATTCCCATAATGCAGCGGCTAAAAGCATCAATCATCAAGAAAATGATCGGCTTCCCAACGATATCGCCATGTTGATCAACGAGATAAATACCGACGTGAACCGCATCCATTTCACATCTTTCAAATAGCCCATTGACCTGATATTGATGGTTTGCAGTGCGCAGATATTTATTTGCAGCGACCGAACCTTGCCGCCGCCTAATAATAACGCTTTCATCTAATTTTTTTATTTCTCTGTAAAATGTCGATTTTGATATCATTGGGCAGTCAAGTGCCATGCGCCTGTGTTGTTGCATAAGCGTTCGGTAACAATCCGCCGCGTTGGGGCCATTAAGAGTCAGATAAAAACTATCAATGACATCGTCGACGAGAGAACGCATCGCTGCATCGATTCTGCAGCTGAGTGTCAGGTTTGGATCGTGTTTTCTGGAGGCCAGCAGATAGATGAATTGTCTATTATTGTTTAGCCATTTTGAATACCAGCGCCGCAGTGTTGATGTTGATGGACGGCAATTCACCGGTTCATTTAATATCTCTCCGCAGGTCGAAATAGCCATATTGAGTGAACGTATTGCACCTGGGTATTCGAGTTTGTCTAGATAGTTTAGGTAGGTGTTATAACGCCGAAGATCAGCCTTCTGTTGTTCGTTTAGCCAAGATTGGTCAAGATTCAGATTTGTCTTAGGGAGGCTCAAACTTCCTAGTTGATATTCAGACAATAGCTGGTCAATCGATAACACCTGATGATGTTTGCTGTCCACAACCTCTAGTGTCACTAACGTGTCATCGAGCATGACTATCCGGTAGTCACGATTATTGCGACAAATAACCATATTGGCTTTAAAGATTTGTTGAGCCATAAGATCTTTCCAGATGAGTTAATGGGCTTAACATACAAGTTAAGTCGAATGTGTAGCATCGATTTGCTAATAGGATCATCGGATCATAAACATGACATTGATGAGATTCTGCCCAGCTAATGAGACCACAATATGTGATACGCGCGGGTAATTCTTGCATTACCTGCTGGCATTGTTCTGACAGCGTAAGTGACCGGTAATGATAGAGTTTTTTTAGATTTGCAATTGTACTGCCGACATAGATTTGTTCTTCAGTAACGAGCTTTAAACCATTGTCAGAGATGGCGGCAAAGGCTTTTGAGAGAATATCGAATTTTTCAATATTTTTTTGACTACCGAGTTTGTCTTTTGGTTTAATTTCCTCGAAATACACCCCTTTATGTTTATGTGAAATAATGAGATCAGGCGTATAACGTCTATTTTTTCCGTTGATGAGATATGTAAATGACGCCGGTTGGGTATTATATGCAATGACATCATCCTCAAACTCCAATAGCAATAATCGAGCAACTTCTAGTTCACTATCACAGAAACGTGTAGAATCATTTTTTTGTGAATGGAAATGAATGCGCGCCATCACTTTACTGTGTCGCGGAATTTTTCTGGGTTTCATATTAACCTCGCTTTATGGATAGATATACACATTAGTGATTCCAAATTATTGTGTAAATAAATATTTTTAGCGAACGCAAGAGAGGTTTGAATATTTGTTGAATATCGTAAATATGTTGCCACCCATCGGCGCCTCACGTTTTCATATTGACTTGTTTATATTTTTCACGAAAACACACGCTGTATTCGAGAGCAGTGACGAATGATGGTGTCAAAAATAAACAAAAATAAAATCATAAACTTATGAAGTTCACACCTATTAATTCCATATTAAATTCGGATATTATTAATACTTTGACAGTGTGGTTAATTTAACTTTCCTTTTATTTTTCCGCGCACACTTAATTTTATTTGATATATATTTCAATAGTAATGTGTATTGCAGCGTAATATACAGCCTAAAGATATAAGCAGTTAATCGTCCAGAGTGAATTGTTATGCTAAAAAGTATTTTCAAACCTATGAATGCCGCTAAATATCTTGATGAACAGAAAATGATTATGACAGGGCTAATCATTGATGATTTTGCTACACTTGGAATGACACCTTTTACGAGAAGCGAACTAACCTTATGAACTCAACATCACTAAGTACCGAGTGCCTATTTAATAGGGCATGTGAAATTTATGGTGAGAAAACCCTCGCTGAAACACTGTTTAATAGTGAAATCCCAGTACTAGGTAACAATAAGCCCATCGCATTAATGCAAACACCAGAGGGCTGTAAATTAGTCAATGAATGGCTAAATAAAATAGAAACAGGGGAGTATTCTTAGCCTTCAATAGTGCACTGAAACGGCCATGCTCACTTGCGATCCTACATCCCATTAAGCATGCCCTGTAACACAGGGCTATAAATGTCTGAGCTTTCTCGTAAGGTTTTTGCCTGAGCGATTATCAAAGGCCTTTTTGACCTGGCCAGATGAAAACCCCAAACACATGTTTTGCTACCTTTTTGATTATCAAACATTAATATCGCTATAACTCATTTGGAAGGGCGTCAGTCTAAGTCTGTTGGTGGTTGAAAAGGGATGCCCAGTTAGCTTGAAACAGCTTGAATGAGAAATGCGCCGTCATCACCCTTACAACATCGGTGTAGTGTTAATCGATTTAGTGAGCATAAACACCGCCGGTTAGATTTGTTCTACGCGCTAAAAGTTAACCCCGCGTTAATACAAATTCTTGATAGTAACAATCAGCGTTACGGCGCAGACACACACTTAATTGCTACTCAAGGTATCGCGCAAAAATGGAACACGCGGCCAGACATGCTCACACCACACTGTGCGACCGGGTAGAATTGTCTGCCCGAGATAAAGTGATTAGAGAGATTTACACGTTTGCCCTAACGCAATGCATTCAATGAAGCCTCTGTACGTTAATTACTGTAAAGCCATGAATGAAGTTCTATGTAACAAAAAGCTCGTTCAATTCTATCAATTTGATTAATCTTGTCTCAATAACTGGATTTTTTGAGATAAAATTTATGTCAGGTCAGTATCTATCACCGCCTGAGTGTCCGTTTAGCACTATCAGTGATGTTATATTTGAGATCCGTAATCATGGTGATGATCCTAATAAATACATGGATTACATCAGTTCACTTCATATCGAGTATCATTCCTTTGATGAATTTAGACGCAGCGTTAAGCCTAGCCTAAATGTTAATTTCTGTTGGTGGTTAGTTCGGCTACATAGAGACAGTTCGCTAATCAATCTCACCCCGTTAGAAAATAAACCGTTACCACTACACCTGCCGGAGTCCGTAAACCGAGCGCTATCGCAATCTCCTGACTTCATGACATATTGCCGATTTAATCACTTGCATGAGTTTAGTCGGGTTTTGTCACAGATTGACCGCTACACCACGCATAGTGCGATGCTCGGAGTGCTTGAGCAAATCGGAGAAAGCGTACATTTTGAGCACTTTAAAAATAATTTGATTGATGATGAAGCTATATCGAGTAGTCAGCTAGAGGGCGCTGCAACAACGACGCTGATTGCGAAAGAAATGCTCCGAAAGAAGCGTAGGCCTTGTACTGATGGTGAGCGGATGATTGTTGGGAATGCTGACTTAATGAATGCAGCGTGGGACCTCAAGGATGAGGCATTCAGTGTTGATTTGATAAAAACCTTACATAGAATGGGTACGAAGTACTTAGAGCAGAAAAACTACACCTCTGGGGTATTTAGAACCACAGATGATATTGCGGTTATGAACGCTGATGGTGAGGTCGTTCATCAGCCACCAAAGCATGATGCTATTGAGTGCCTATTATCCCGCGTCGTGAATTGGTTAAACTCGACTGACGATCACATTCACCCGGTTATACAGGCAATCACTCTTCATTTTGTGATTGGCTATGTTCATCCGTTTCGTGATGGTAATGGACGGATAGCAAGAGCTTTGTTTTATTGGTATCTGTTTAAGTGTGGCTATACGGGTTTCCGCTATATTGCGATTTCAGCGCTGTTGCAAAAATCGCCCATCAAATACGGTCAGAGCTATCTGGATTGTGAGCAGGACAACTTAGATTTAACCTATTTTATTCGATATCAGTTAAGTATTATCAATCGTGCCATTACTGAATTCGTTTCTGCATATGAGCGTGCCGCATATCGAATGACTGAATTGGCCGAGCAGTATTCTGATTTAGAAGATATTGAGAAAAAAATTATTGGTTTTGTTGCTGGTGAGCCTCGTTATCGAAAAAAACCGACAATTACAGCCAGAGAGGTCGAAAAACTACTGGGGCTTAGTTATAACACGGTTAAGCAAAGACTTGATGACATGGTTACTGCAGGAATACTCGGACGTGAAAAAATAGGTAAAGCGACAGAATATTTTTTAGGATGAACATCATCAGCTGCGTTGTCACGTGAAGACAGACTGATGAGATTTAACGGAACATACAACTTTATGAAAATGTCTGGCGACCCTCGTTGGAGTATGCGTTGCGTTAATCTTAGATTTCTTCGTGGTAGTAGCTCACAATCTTATATGCGCTTTAGCCCCAATCCTAGAGTCAGTAAGATACTGATGATCTTCCTTAAGATGAAACAGTTCCAAATTTTCTTATGGTGGGTACTGAAAGGGCGAATCTATCACGCTCATTCACCCTCGAATATCGCGTTTCTATAAACGATAAGAGCCACATTAAGTGGCTCTCTTACGCGCTAACTGCGGTCAATACGCTATGCGCGGAAGAGAACAGGGCTATTTGAATTCATCTGTCTACGAGTGGAGCCGAAGCCGCGTTTCTCATAACAAGCTTTAGTAGTATATTCTTGGAACCGGAATCTGTCGAATTTAAATCTGGCTATTCATACTGAGTGAGAATGCTGGCAAAGTTATGCCCCAAGGTAAGTTAACAAGTTGTCTGTGGCTCAATCTAAAGCAGACTCTCTGGCCTAGAAATTTTCATGCATATAACTCAAATGTTGCAATTCCTTGCTATGCCTAAAAACTGGACAGGCATATTCAAATTATGAGGATTTTGGAAAATTTTAATCCTACCTTCGTCCGCGTTTTCACATTTGCTCACCAATAAAAAATTAAAATCAAATAGTTACAAATACCATGGATTAGATAAGAGGTTTGAGTGATCTACGAAATTCGAATTAATGATGTAGTAATTGGTACTACCAACTTAGAAGGTGGTGATCCGCCGATGGGGTTCGTATTCGTCACTGTCACTCCAACTGAAAACTATGAGTTTTTATCTGGGGGGCTTGCACAATGAACCCGAGCAGAGGATGAACATCAAGGCGTTGCGGTTAGGGTTATATCGCTGGGGCCGCTATTGGGTGCACCAAGAATTGGGCAAGGGGTTTTCGAACCGCAGCGCCTGCGACCGCTTAGGTGAAGCGCTGGGCGGCGGCAACTTAAAGCACGAACTCAACGTGCCTGCCCATGTAGCCCATTTTGACCATCTCGTTGAGCAGTTATCCATAAACTGCAAACGCGCTATCCGCGCCCATTACCTCTGCAAAGAGCAGTGGGCCTTAATGGGATTTGACAGCAAAAAGTCTTACATCTTCTGGCTAAGAAAAGCCGAAATGGCACTGCTAGATAGGATGAATTAGAAGGAACGCCCTCTTGCGAGGGCTGGCGGGTTAGCCGGTTGTCCACCAAGACTGCTAACCCGTTGACAGGATTTTATCAAAGGTTCGGCCCGTTATCTTGGTAAATATGCCGGTTCCACTTTTCATTGCAATGGGAATAACCTTGGCTACCTCGGTTGTTTCTACTGCCTGTTGATCTAAAGTTCGCGGTTAACGACTCTGCTTCGTTATCGTTTACAGTGCCTAATACTACAAACTCTACCTAATTTGAAATTGAAGTCTAATTTAGCAGTCTATTAACTATCTGAAATGTAATATTAATCACTAAAGTTACAGGTATTCATATTGTAAATTGGATGTTATATTACTTATCTAACAAGGACGAGCTCAAAGTGCACATTCAATAAATACCGCATCACAGCACTGCGATGACAAACACTTGCATCAGGGACGATGTATCAAAATGTGTTAAATCACAACTTCTTGATACTTATCACTAATCACTCCCTGTGCAAACGTATAATCTTCTTGTTTTTATTAAAGTTTAGCCGGATCTATAGCCAAGATGAACGCAGTACTTACTGCGATGGAATGCTTTGATTATTGCGCTTACAAGATCAGTGTTAAACAGATTAAATTCGCATTGTGGTAGCGACAGCCATGTGCGGAAGCCTGCCTGATTTTCGAGGCGTAGGTGAAAGCGTGAGATAGTAATTTACTAAATCACTACATAGCATTAGCTATTTAAAGCAAGGTTTTTCCTTCTAAAGATAATATATTAGAGAGTTTTGTTTATGCATTAGAAGGACGAACTGAAGCTGATGGGTGGAAACATAACTTAAATGAATATGTTGCTCTAAAAGATGTTAAGTCTAAAAACTAGGGAGTGTTATGGATCATTATTTGGATATTAAACTCATGGAGGATCCCGAGTTTTCGGCCCCCATACTGATGAATGCGTTGTTTAGCAAATTGCACCGAGCCTTGGTTGAGGTTTCCCAAGGGAATATCGCCATTAGTTTCCCTGCATTGTCTAGCAAATGCCTAGGCCAACACTTAAGGATCCATGCCAGTCGTGCGGCGTTAGAGCTACTTGAACAATTGCACTGGCGAAAAGGGCTAAGTGACTATGCGCAGGTTTCTGACATTTTAGTTGTTCCAAACACCAGTCAGCATTGCTTAGTCTCGCGGGTGCATGCGCAAAGCAACCTTGATAGTTTACGTCGTCGAGCCATGAAACGACGCTCAATCAGTTACGAAGAATCTTGCCTTCAAATCCCCGAAGATTTATCAAAACAACTCGATTTTCCTTTTGTGCAAATCAAAAGCCAATCGACTCATCAATTATTTCGACTCTTTATCAAGCAATCGCTCAGTCCTCCACGGCAAGCCGATAACGCCTTTTCAAAATATGGTTTAAGCAATACGGCGACAGTGCCTTGGTTTTAGATTTAGGGAAGAGTTCGTAATATGCGAAGACAAATAAAGGGTGAGTTGCTTGATGGCTTGCGTGATGAACTAAAAAAAGAGCCTTCAGAAAACGAGTGGATAACTTATCAATGTACCTTAGTCACGCCTATGTTCGGTGGTGGAGTCGAGGCGGGGAAAGTCGATAAAGACATGCCCATTCGCGCCAGTGCTATTCGTGGGCAGTTACGCTTTTGGTGGCGTATTGCTTGTGGGCCGAAAGACCCTAAAGTTATGCGAGAAAAAGAAGAAGCCATTTGGGGTGGGATTGGCGATAAAGCTGCTATAGCGAGCCAAGTTCAAATTCGAGTGATATCTAAAAATGTCATTATGAGCAATTTGGTTAGCTCGAAAAAGCTGGCTGGTTCGGGTGTTAAATATGCGCTTGGTGCTGCGGATGAAGCTTATTGTTTACCTAGTGGTTATAACTTTGTCCTTGAGATTCGCTACAAAGACGACATTACCTCTGATCAGATAAAGCAAGTCAAAGAGTCCTTACGTTGGTGGGCATCGTTTGGTGGCGTTGGCGCAAGAACTCGGCGTGGTTTTGGTGCTGTGGTTGTTGACGCGATTAAAACCATTGATGCAACTGAGGTTGAGACTATTGGTGGGAAAATAGCGTTGACAGAACAATCTTCAGACTCTGCTGAGGACATATGGAAAAAAGCGACAGAGTTACTTTATAAATTTCGGCAAGGCAGGGAACTTGGTCGGAATGAAGGACAAGGAAATCGCCCAGGACGCAGTCGCTGGCCTGAGCCAGATCAACTTCGTCGAATGTCCAATAAGCATAAAGCTAATCACGAACCTGAGCATAAAGCTGGAAATGTATTCCCGAGAGCCGCTTTTGGCATGCCAATCATTTTTGATTTCAATGATCGAAGTCGAACCGAACCTAACACTATGACCCTCTTGCCAAAAGACGCGCAGCGTATGGCAAGTCCATTGATTATTCGGCCTTACAAAAATGGGGATCAATGGCAAGCTGCCGCTTTATTGCTACCCAATTGGCAAACTGCTCTGAATGAACCATTAGAATTAAGCCCTGCCCCGAAGAATGGCACGCCAAACCATTGGCCTACCAGTGAAAACGAAAGAACTAGGCTGGCAGAAATCATTAGACCGATGATTGGTAAAGACGGCCAGTTAAGAGCCAACGATCCACTTTCCGCCTTCCTCGAATATTTTAAAGAAGGAAACTCATAATGGATTATTTAGTGGCCATCAGTATTGGCCCTGTTCAAAGTTTGATTGAAGCGGGAAGGCGTGCACAAGATCTCTGGTGTGGATCATGGTTATTGTCGGAAGTGGCGCGTGCAGTAGCACTTAAGCTGCATCAAACACAAAATGGCTGTTTGATATTTCCTAACCCAGAACACCCAGAGGCAGAACTGCTGCCTCAATCATCATCTGATGAGCCGAGAGCCAACATTGCTAACGTTATTCGAGCCGTGATTTCTGCAGATAGCAAAGAGGAACTTCAGAATAAGTTAGAAAAAGCCAAGGGCGCTGCATTTGATCGATTAGTCGGTATTTTTGCTGAAGTATTAACGAAAAATGAGCTGCAAAATGCAGGGATTGACCGCGCGCGCTGGCAACAACAGCAAAATGATGTGCTAGAAATCTTTTCGGCGTGGGTCTCACTCGATAATCACGAATATAAGGCTACCTCAACACGTCTTGGTCAGTTATTACATGCCCGCAAGCAGTCACGTAATTTTGAGTTTATGAAAGACTGCATGGCAGCGTTACACAAATCCACGCTGGATGGTGCTAATAATACGGTCACCAACAAACTCACCGCGCGGGATGCTGCAAAAAAACTGCACATTAGCGATCAAGAATTACAGCAGAAAAGACGGTTTTTGGGCCTGACAAATGAAGAAGAGTTAGATGCTTTAGGTGTGGTAAAACGCCGAGCGGGTAATTTGGAGCAGTTTACGCCCTTTAGTCGTATTGTGGCGCATGGTTGGCTTAATAATTTAAGTGACGAACAGCGAGCTGGACTAAAAGTTGCGTATCAGCCGCTTTTGGACTCAGGGCATGTTACGCAAGTTAAAGGCAATGATGGCATATATGCAGACTTTCCCTTTGATAGTGAATACCTCTTTTTAAGCCGTTTGACACAAGCCGATATTGATCACGATCTTAAAGACAAGCTACAAAAACAGCTCGCAGCCATTAAATCCTCCCCAGTACCTTACGGCGTTTTGCTCAAAGCCGATGGCGATCGTATGGGGGAATTATTGGCTCAAGCCAAGACTCATGATGATTCAAAAGCGATTTCTAAAGCACTGCATGAATTTGCGACCAGTGTGCGTAAAACGCTACAAGATCACGGCGGGCATGCCATTTATGCTGGTGGTGATGATGTATTAGCCTTTGTGCCATTAGCTCAAGCAATGACGTGTGCTAAACAGTTAGCCGATGATTTTAAAGAAAAGATGAAGGTTATTGCAGCCGAGTTGAAACTGAGTGAAGCGCTTTATCCAACCTTATCCGTGGGCTTAGCCATTGGGCATTTTGTCCAGCCTATGCGTCAACTTCGCCATCGCGCGATTGCTGCAGAAAAATTCGCTAAAGGTAATAAAGAACAAAAGCCCCGCAATGCGCTTGCCATACATTTAGGCATTCGCTCTGGTCATGAGATCACCTGGCGTTGTCGCTGGGATGATGATGAGACATTAAAAGCGCTGACCGATTTCACTCACGCTTTTGCACAGGGTTGGATGCCAACTCGCATCATGCAAGAGGTACGAGAAATGGCAGTCCATTTGAAGTGGACTGCGGGGCAAGAAGAGTTAGCAGGCATTCGAGCAAGTGAGCTTGAGCGCATGTTAACACGAGCGGATTTTAACGTAAGTGTTGAAGAATCAGGGAAGACACCTGAACAGATTAAAGAGTCAAAGAAGGCTGCTCTGGAGAAGCTCAAATCACAGCTTCGCAAACAAGCATCACGTTACTCACTAGACGAACTCGCCAATCTACTTATCTTAGCGTGCTGGCTGAGTGCTAAAACCACCGCAGATATTGGAGGCGCTGAATAATCATGCAGTATTACCTTATTGAACCTAAAGACCCTCTGATTATTCGCTCAGGTCGGCCGTTTGAAGAAATCTCTGATGCACAAGCTGCTCGTTTTCCACCACCATCAACGGTTGCAGGGGCGCTGCGTAATATCCATGCTCGCAGTAACGGAAAACCGTTGAATAACGAGCTGTTAAAACTTGCTGTCAAAGGTCCGCTCGCGGTTAAACGTCCTATCAATGGCGACGCCCCAAGCGAAGAACATATCTTGGTACCTAAGCCTGCCGATGTGCAGTATTTTTATGACGAACAGACTCAACTCTCGCATTTAGTGCGTTCTAAACCTATGGCGTTTTCTGAAGGTGAAGGCTGCGATCTACCCAATGGCTTGCTGCCCTTGTTTGCTGAAAATGCTCGTGGTGGCAAGCCAGTTTCCGGCCCTAACTGGTGGTCATTTAACGACTTAGTCGCATGGCGAAAGGGTGATGCGCTGGGTTTTAAACAGGTCATAACAAATGGTTGGACGCCCGCTGAGCCGGATATTCGCACGCATATTGCTATTAATAATCACAGCCGCAATGTTGAATCGGGCAAGCTTTTTCAAACCACAGGGCTAAGCATGTGGCAGCAACGTGCTGATCATCAAACTTTTCCTGAAGCTTGTATAAGCATTTTGGCTGGTATTGACGGCGACATAACCTTGCCATTGCTTAATCTGGGCGGTGAGCGGCGTTTAGCAGCAGTGGAGGCTTGCACTTTATGGCCCTCCTTACCCAGTGTTCTGGTGCCATCCATCATCGAATCCAAAGGGTTTACGCTGACCTTTTTAACGCCAGCGTTATTTAGCAATGGTTGGTTACCAACCTGGTTGAATGATGATTTGGTCGGTACACCACCATGCTGTCAAAACCTAACCGTCAAGTTACGCGCAACCGCATTAGAGCGTTGGATCCCGCAATCAGGTTGGGATTTAGTGAATAACACACCACGTGCGGCGCAAAAGATGATCCCCGCGGGAGTCACGTATTGGTTTGAAATTGAAGGCGATGCTACGGATGAAGATATTCGTTCGCTCTGGTTAGCGCATTTTTGCGATGACCCACAAAGCAACCTTAACGGCTTTGGTTTGGCGCTGCCTGCTGCCTATCAATTTACTATTTAACGCTATTTTTAAAGGACTATGTTATGTCGTTTCATGTTTATCACTTATTCAGTCAAACCATTTTGCATTGTGGCTCAGGCCAATCTGTTGGCATTGTCGATCAACCTATTGCCCGCGAGCGAGCTTCTTATTTGCCGATCGTCCCCGGCTCCACCGTGCGCGGCGTGTTAAAAGCGCATATTAGCCTGAAAGAATCAGATTTAAGTCAGTCATTATTTGGTTATGACAAACAAGACGGTGAGCCCAGTTTTGCGGGTGCGTTGTCGATAACCGATGCCCATTTGTTACTGCTGCCCGTGCGAACCGTTTACGGTATTTTGGCCTATGCGACATGCCCATTTATTTTGCAGCGCTACAAAAAAGATCAAAAGCTGGATGTAAAGGTTCCAACACCTGCCAATGATCAAGCTTTATACCCTAAAGGCAATCCTAATCATCAAGATAACTTGATGGTGCTAGAAGATTTGGATCTCAAAGCCCAAGAGTGTGAGTACACCCAACAATGGGCTGAAAATATTGCTCAAACGCTTTATGTAAAAGACAGCCCGGACTGTAGCGACATGAGCAAGCGTATCATCGTATTACCTGATACGGTTTTCTCCTTTTTGGCCGAAACCGCCACCGAAATTCGCACCCGTATTCGAATTAATCAAGAGACTGGCGTCGTTGATAATGGGGCATTATGGACCGAAGAAAGCTTACCCGCTGAAAGCGTCTTATGGGGCGTGTTCTCGGTAGATGAACCCCGTTTGAACGATAAAAATGGCGATAAACGACCTAGGTTTAACGACATTATCAATAACAAACCTGTGCTGCAAATGGGTGGCAACATGGGTACAGGCAATGGCTTAGTGCAGTTTATTGCTCAGTCGGCCAAAGGGGAGTAAAGCATGCAACCACGTAGTCAAATCGTTGCCACCGCCACCTTTAAGCAGATCAATTCCCGTAAAGAAAAGAGAATTGAAGATAATAAAAAATACGCCACGCTCGCACATAAATTACCCGCCATGATTTTGCAAAATGGCTTAGCGCAAACCACCGGTTTTTTACTGGCTAAAAATGAGGACCATCACCAAGCATTGCTTGAGGATCTTACCCAAGTGTTTAAACAGGTGGACGCAAAGCTTGCCAATATCGCCAATGGTGAAGCGTTACATGGCGAAATTATCCAATCGGATCTGCATCAAATCATGCGCATGACCCGTGAGGCACTGGAAATTGCAGGCTGGTTGCGCCGTTATGTGCAAGGTGTGTTAAAGATTGATGCCACAGGCGAAGTTAATGATGAACATCATCATCCTGCGGAGGTCAAGTAATGACAGCCTTAGTGCGCAATAAAATACAATCCGCTTTTTGCCAGACGGATAGCGTCAATCCAAGTCTTTTATTGCAAAAAGGCATGCTTGACGCTAATAAAGAAAAAAATAGTGACGGTAAATTAGATAATAAGAAGACAGGGCATTTAGAAAAAATCGTTAAACTACCCGCTTCGCAAGAGTACAAAAATGCCTTTAACCGTTGGTTTGACCTAACGAGTGATGCTAGTCGTTTTACGCAATCGGCAATGATGCTAGAAAACCGTTTGCTTATTGGCCTAACTGGTCAAGGGGCATTAGAAACCGGTTGTAGCCTAAATCGTAATTACGGCATGCCGTATATTCCGGGTTCGAGTGTAAAAGGGATTGCTCGCGCTTGGGCAAATCAGCATTTGGCAGGGCATAGCGATGAACTTGAACAACTGTTTGGCACCGCCGATAGCGAACAGCTTCATCGTGTCTCAGGCTTAGTCACTTTCCACGATGCGTGGTGGGTTCCTGAACCTAAGGTAAAAGAGCATAAGCCATTTGTACTGGATGTGGTCACCACACACCATCAAGCCTATTACAACGGCAAGCAAGATAAACCGTCAGATAAGGACAGCCCGATCCCTAATCATCTGTTAGCGGTACAGGGCAGTTTCTTATTTGTGCTTGAAGGTGAGCCCACAGCCATCGAACTTTGCCAAACCATAGTAGGAAAAGCCTTAGCCGACAATGGCATTGGTGCCAAGACTGCTGCCGGTTATGGTTATATGAAGGTTGATCAAGAGTTAATGCAAAGGCTTTTGGATGAATATGAAAAACGGTTATCGCCAGAAGTGCGTGAGCAAAGGCAAGCTGAAGCTCAACGTCGAATTGAACAGCAATTGGAAGCCGCAGCAAAGGCCGAGCAAGCCAAACCACCTGTTCAAATTATTGCGGAATTAAGGGCGGATTATCTTAAGCACCGTGATAATGCAGCATATCAACTTAAAGTTGAAAATTGGATTGATACAGCAATAGAAAGTTGGACTGCACAAGATAGAACGTTATTAGCAGAGTGCCTCAAGCAAGTTGGTTATGAACCAAGTAATAAGAAAAATCCCAATCATTTAATCCGGAAAACACGTCTACAGCAATTAAAGGGTAAATAACATGGCTCAAGACTGGCAACTTTCAGAATTACTTGAAAATTTACATTCAGACGTTCAGCACAAATTAACCACAGTCAGAAAATCCTTTAAGCATTCAGTAGTAAAGGGGGATGGTGCCGAAAATGTATGGGTGGATTTGTTTAACCAATATTTACCGGAACGCTATCGTGCAAGTCGTGCTTTTGTGGTTGATAGTCAAAACCAATTTAGCGAACAAATTGATGTGGTGATTTATGACCGTCAGTATTCACCGTTTATTTTTCACTATGCTGAGCAGTTGATCATCCCAGCTGAAAGTGTTTACGCAGTTTTTGAAGTAAAACAGACATTAAATAAACAACATATCGATGCTGCTCGTAAAAAAGTAGCAAGCGTGAGGGAGTTACATCGTACTAGCTTGCCTATTCCCCATGCTGGGGGCGTTCATCCACCCAGAGAACTTATCGGGATTATTGGTGGATTATTAACGCTTGAAAATGAGTTTAAAATATCAGATACGCTAATGGGCCATCTTGAGAATGACCAAGCGGATAAGGGGATGCTCAACATTGGCTGTGCCGCCGATGACTGCTTTTTTTATTACGATAATGACCATCAGCGGATGCAAGTCATGCAGCATAAAAAAGCGACTACGGCATTTTTGTTTGAGTTGTTATCGCAGCTACAAAAATGCGGCACTGTGCCCATGATCGATATCCATGCTTATGGTAAATGGCTCGAATAGCGATGAAGTGTGTAGTACCGTAAAAATACCTTCTTTTTTCGCCCCACCGTCAAACGCTGATAAACCGCGGCTTAGCGCTTAGGTATAAAAATAAAGGTATTTTTGCTAAAAATCTTAATTGTTCTTTAATAATCAAATCCTTAATGGTGTTTTGCCATAGTTCACCGCCGAATACGCGGCTTAGAAACAAAGGTATACTCGGTGGCGGTGATCCTTCTCGTTCACCGCCGAATACGCGGCTTAGAAACTGGGCGACTGCTTGTTCGAACTATGTGCTTGGTTCACCGCCGAATACGCGGCTTAGAAATGATTCAATATCTAATTTAACTTTCTGTCGCCGTTCACCGCCGAATACGCGGCTTAGAAAATTCAAACAAATAACATGTATTCGATTTGGGTGTTCACCGCCGAATACGCGGCTTAGAAAATTAATGCATAAGTAAGCCATAAAAGAGTCTTGTTCACCGCCGAATACGCGGCTTAGAAAATCCAGTTTGTTTGCTCATCAGGCGTTCTTACGTTCACCGCCGAATACGCGGCTTAGAAAACCAGCAAAAGAGTTGGTGAAGTTTAATGGAGGTTCACCGCCGAATACGCGGCTTAGAAATCTCTTGCAATAGCTTCGCCTTCGCGATCAAAGTTCACCGCCGAATACGCGGCTTAGAAAACCAAAAGCCGTAATAATCGCACTTGAATCAGGTTCACCGCCGAATACGCGGCTTAGAAATTGCCAATCTCCAACTCATTACCGTGCGAATCGTTCACCGCCGAATACGCGGCTTAGAAATACCAGCACTAGGCCCAAACAACTCAGCATTAGTTCACCGCCGAATACGCGGCTTAGAAAATGATTAGCTCGACTAAATCGAGTGAATCTGCGTTCACCGCCGAATACGCGGCTTAGAAATATTATTTCAGGTGATGGAACATGTCTTAGTTGTTCACCGCCGAATACGCGGCTTAGAAAACGCCTCAAGACAGAACAAACTTAATCTAATTGTTCACCGCCGAATAAGCGGCTTAGAAAAAAGTCGGCTGAAATCAATTCCAACGCCTATGGTTCACCGCCGAATACGCGGCTTAGAAATGACTGTTGGTC
>NZ_VXCT01000062.1:0-31381 GCF_052850535.1 Shewanella sp. 1180_01 | reverse complement strand
TATCGATTGTTTGAGCCTATTTGTGGCTTCGAGTGTCACTTTGTCTTTTAAAAGACTGAGTTTACGCCACTAGGTTTAGCTGACAGGTTTAAGCAACTGCTTTAAGTGACAGGTTGCAGAAAACGAGTTAATGCTCGTATTTCTATCGACAAGGCATTCGCTGCAGTGTGATATTCATATCTGTGACAGGTCTAAAATCGACGCAGTGTTCAGTGAATCATTCGAGGAGTAGTTATGGGAAATATCGTTGAGCAGTTGCTGTTTTCTGCTTCGATTACGGGTCCAATTTGTTTGATGTTAGCGCTCGGTGTGATCCTAAAACGCACCCAAATCATCAATGAAAACTTTATTGATGTCGCATCAAAATTAGTCTTTAACGTGACGCTGCCTGCCTTGCTGTTCCTTAGCATCATTAGCTCCAATCACGATCTCGCCTCCAGTGCGCCCTTAATTGGCTATGGTTTAGCGGCCAATCTGCTGTTTTTTATATTATCCACCTATGCAACTGGACGGCTATTTCCCAAGCACAAAGACCAAGGCGTGATCATTCAAGGGGGATTCAGGGCCAATACCGCGATTATCGGCTTAGCTTATGTTTCCAACGCCTACGGCAGTTCAGGCGTTGCCTTAGCTGCGGTTTATGTCGCCTCAATGACGCTGCTCTACAATATTCAAGCGGTTATTTGCCTAAGCCCTAAAGGCGAAGAATCCAGCCAACGCGCATTTGGCGTGATTATCAAGACCATCACTAAAAACCCGCTGATCATTGCCATTATGGTCGGTATGTTGTTCTATTTACTTGCTATTCCAGTACCGAAAATGGTGCTCGATGCGGGCCAATACTTTGCTAATATGACCCTGCCACTAGCGTTACTGTGCACTGGCGGTTCGCTCGATATTGGTTCACTCAAACATGAAAAGCATTCAACTTGGTTCTCGACCGCATTGAAACTGATCTTTGCCCCGCTTTTTATCACGATTGGGGCCTTGCTGTTGGGCTATCGAGGGATTGAGTTAGCGCTGGTCTTTTTAATGAGTTCTGCTCCCACCGCAGCCGCAAGCTATGTGATGGCACGCGCCATGGGTGGCAATGCCCCCCTTGCGGCCAATATTATCGCGCTGACCACAGTCTGCTCGTTGATCACGTGCACCTTAGGCATCTTTGTATTATCAACTTTGGAGCTGATCTAGCTACAGCCAAAGGCTAAGAGCTGATTGCACAAGCGCTAGAGGAACGAGTTTGAGTGCTGATAAGTCACCATAACTCACAGTAAAAAAGGCGAGCCATGCTTGCCTTTCGATTAGGGATAAAACGGCAATATGATCATCATAAGCCGCTTTATTAATGGATTAGACCGGATTAGTGATATCCACAAAATGGTGCACGAGATCAAACTCGCGGGCGAGATGACGGCCTAAGGCTTGAATCCCAAAACGTTCGGTCGCATGGTGCCCAGCCGCAAAATAATGTATGCCCTGCTCCACCGCACTGTGGAACGTGCGTTCGGACACTTCACCACTGATAAACGCATCCACACCTAAACTCGCCGCAACATCGATATAATCCTGCGCGCCTCCAGTACACCAAGCTAAATGTTGGATCTTGGCATCGCCATCACCAATGTGCAGTGGGGCTCTGCCTAATGCATCCTCAAGGGTGTGAGAAAATTCGCTAGCACTAACCGCAAGATCAAGTTTTCCACGCCACAGCAGCCCCTGAGCCACCTCTTCGATGGCTTCTGCGTCTACGATCCCAAGTTGCCTACCTAAGGTCGCGTTATTACCCAGCATTGGGTGGGCATCTAGGGGCAAATGATAGCCAAATAAATTAATATCATGCTTGAGTAGCGCCTTAATCCTGCGTTGTTTCATGCCAGTGATCACTTCAGGCTCATTCTTCCAAAAAAAGCCGTGATGGACCAAAATCGCATCGGCGTTTAATCGAATCGCTTCATCGATCAAAGCCTGACATGCAGTCACGCCCGTCACTATGGTGCGGATCTCATCCTTGCCTTCTATTTGCAGCCCATTGGGTGCGTAATCTTTAAACGCCGACACATGTAAAAAATCGGCTAAGTATTGGGTTAATTCTGTCCGTGTCATTGCATTACCGTCCTTTACTCAAGATGTTCATTTACTGAAAATGGAGACTTAATCAAAATAAGACAATCGCTTACATCGCGATATCAACACGCACACCACCTTGCAGGTAGACGACACGTACTCTGTCACCCGCATTGAACACCATGCCGGCATCATAGTCTTGGATCACCATAACTTGGGTGCCATCTTCTTGATTGATCATCAATTCCACCAGCTTCAATGACTGCACGCTCGTGCCACTGCCATAACGATTGCCGATACCGCCACCAATCAAGGCACCTAAAATGGTCGCCACATCACGGCCAGAACCGCCACCAAACTGATTACCAATCACTCCACCCGCTAAGGCGCCACCAAAGGTTTTCCAACCTCGATTACGGTCTTCAATCAGCTGGGTTTCAGTGATATTACGTACCGAAGTGATATCGCCATAGAGCACTTTCTCGACAGGCACGGCTTGATTACGGTCATAACCCGCACTCGCGGGGCTGAGGATAAACGCAAAAATAAACATAAAGCTTGCTAGAGTAGGTTTCCACATATCTGAATTTCCGCTAACTTAATAATAAGGTCTATAACTAAATCATACTCAATTGTGAAGTCACTGTCTTTTCTGAATCACGAATTTGAAGCTTTTCCTTCGCCCGAACTCGCCTTAACCGATCCTAATGGGTTATTGGCTATCGGCGGCGACTTACGTCCTGAACGCTTACTCTCGGCTTACTACAACGGTATTTTTCCTTGGTTTAACTCAGATGATCCTATTTTGTGGTGGTCGCCCGATCCACGCGCCGTGTTTATTCCCGGTGAAGTCCACATCAGCACAAGTTTGCGGAAATACTTAAAAAAACAACCTTGGCGGATCACAATCAATCACGCTTTCACCGATGTAATGGCGGGATGTGCGCAGCCAAGAGAAAAACAGAGCGGCACTTGGATCACCCAAGAAATTCAAATGGCCTATCGCGAACTGCATCACACAGGTCACGCCCATTCCATTGAAGTCTGGGAAGGTGAACGTTTAATCGGTGGGCTTTACGGCTTAGCAATCGGCCAAGTGTTTTGCGGCGAATCCATGTTTCACCGTAAAACTAATGCGTCCAAGGCCGCTGTTGCAGCGCTGCAACAGCATTTACTCAAAATGGGATTCAAACTCATCGATGCACAAGTGATGAATCCTCACCTAGAAAGTTTGGGAGCCAAAGCCATTAAACGCATTGATTTTATAACGTTACTGAGCGAACTGAGAAACAATCCCGTGGACCCAACGACTTGGACCACTAAAGAGGTCATCCTTGAACTCGAGTAAAGCATCGATCGCTATCGGTATCAGTCAAATATTTCCCTGCAGCTACCTCGATGGCCAGCAGGAGCAGCTACTTGTCATCCAAGAAGATACCCTTGATCCCATTTTATTTGAGCGTTTACTCGCGGTGGGTTTTCGCCGCAGTGGCGGCTCCATCTATAAACCCCGTTGCCCAAGGTGCAGCGCGTGCCAGCCTATTCGTGTGCCAGCGCATGAGTTTGTGCCATCGAAACGCCAAAAACGGACCTTAGCCAAAAACCAAGATCTGACCTGGCGAATTACATCGGAACAAACCGCCGAACAATATGCCCTGTATGAACATTACATTCGTGAGCGACATTTTGATGGCCCTATGTTTCCCCCGAGTGAAGATCAATATAATCACTTTCTTTTTTGCCATTGGTTGCCGCCGACGTTTATCGAGGTCTATAACGGCGATAAATTATTAGCCGTCGCGGTCACAGATACCTTACCCAATAGTCTGTCGGCGATTTACAGCTATTTTGACCCCGACGAAGAACAGCGTTCCCTCGGCGCCCTGTTAATTTTAATTCAGTGCCGATTGGCAAAACTCATGGACAAAGAATTTGTTTATCTCGGATATCAAATAGATGAAAACCGTAAGATGTCCTACAAGCGTTTATATCGCCCATATCAAATTCTCACACCGACGGGCTGGGAGTATTCCCAAGTTTGCTAAGTACTTCCCCTTTACAGCAGGGTGAATTTGGGGCATGATACGCCCGTTTTTTATATTCGAAGGCTAATGGGATAATTAATTAATGGCGAAAGAAGACAACATTGAAATGCAAGGCACTATCCTTGAAACCTTGCCAAACACAATGTTTCGTGTAGAGCTTGAAAATGGTCATGTGGTGATAGCCCACATTTCAGGCAAAATGCGCAAAAACTACATCCGGATCCTTACTGGCGATAAAGTTACCGTCCAGCTGACTCCTTATGATCTGACCAAAGGTCGCATTGTCTTCCGCGCACGCTGATATAGCCTCTTAGATTTAAAAACCCGGCAAGGCCGGGTTTTTTTGTTTGCGAAAGATGAAAAAAATGGCTGCAATTGCAGCCATTTTTATGTCTAAAACTAATGGATAATCAAGCGTTAAGCTTTTGTTGTCGCTTTTTCGTGACGTTCGGTACGAATGACAAGCTCGCCCTCCTTCACATCCACATGCGCCACACCGCCTGACTCTAAGACACCAAATAAGATCTCGTCTGCCAATGGACGTTTGATCAATTCGGTCACGACCCGAGCCATTGGACGCGCGCCCATGTTCTTGTCGTAGCCTTTCTCGGCCAACAAGGTTCTGGCTTCGTCGCTGACTTCCAAAGTAACGTGTTTTGCATCCAATTGAGCCTGCAATTCCACCAAGAATTTATCGACCACTTTGGCGATAATCGTCATATCCAAATGGTTGAACCAAATGATGGAATCGAGACGATTTCGAAATTCTGGCGAAAATACCCGATTAATTTCAGATAACGCATCTTGGGTGTGATCTTGTTGGGTAAAGCCAATCGACTTACGAATAGTCTCCTGAACACCCGCGTTCGTTGTCATCACCAAAGTCACGTGTCTGAAGTCCGCCTTACGACCATTATTGTCGGTCAAAGTACCGTGATCCATCACCTGCAACAGCAAGTTATAGACATCGCGGTGGGCCTTCTCGATTTCATCCAATAGCACCACGCAGTGCGGATTTTTAATAACAGCATCGGTGAGCAAGCCACCTTGGTCATAACCCACATATCCAGGAGGCGCACCAATCAAGCGTGACACTGTGTGGCTTTCCATGTACTCAGACATGTCAAAGCGCACCAGTTTCATTCCTAAACAGTTGGCCAGTTGGTTAGTGACTTCGGTTTTACCCACACCGGTGGGACCCGCGAATAAGAAGCTACCCACAGGTTTCCTGTCTGTGCCTAAGCCACTGCGTGATAAACGAATGGCCGAACTCAGACTCTCAATGGCCTTGTCTTGGCCAAAGACCACCATCTTAAGGTTACGCTCAAGATTACGCAGTAAGTCCTTATCCGTGGCGGATACCGACTTCTCAGGGATACGCGCCATTTTCGCCACTATCGACTCAATCTCGGCTTGGCCTATAGTCTTTTTACGTTTGCTCATAGGCAACATCACCATACGTGCACCCGCTTCATCGATCACATCGATGGCTTTATCGGGTAAATGTCTGTCGTTGATATGCTTGGCCGATAATACTGCAGCGCTGCTGATCGCAGCCTGTGTATAACGAACCCCATGATATTCTTCGTATTTAGACTTAAGCCCCATCAAAATCTTAGTGGTTTCTTCCACTGAAGGTTCATTGATATCCACCTTTTGGAAACGACGTGCAAGTGCGCGGTCTTTCTCAAAAATACTTTGATATTCTTGGAAAGTTGTCGACCCCATGCAGCGTAAGTTGCCGCTAGATAGTAAAGGTTTCAGCAGATTAGAGGCATCCATTACGCCGCCAGAGGCCGCGCCAGCACCGATAATGGTGTGGATCTCATCGATGAATAGGATGGCATGCTTATCAGCCGCCAGTTCTTTTAACAGGTTCTTAAAGCGCTTTTCAAAGTCGCCGCGATACTTAGTTCCCGCCAGCAGTGAACCTAAATCCAAGGAATACACTGTCGCTTCAAGCATCACATCGGGCACTTGTTTATTGACGATGCGATACGCCAGTCCTTCGGCAATCGCCGTTTTACCTACGCCCGCCTCACCCACTAACAGTGGATTATTTTTACGGCGACGGCACAGGGTTTGAATCGCGCGCTCAATTTCTTGATCACGACCAATCAGTGGGTCGATGATCCCTTGCTTAGCAAGTTGGTTTAAGTTGGACGCAAATTGCGACAACATGCTGCGCTCTTCGCTGCTTTCGCCCTGATCTTCAACCCGTTCTTGATCTTGATGTGACTCAGCATCATCATTTTTGGCGAAACCATGGGAAATAAAATTCACAACGTCTAGGCGACTAATATCGCAGCGGCGCAGTAAATACACGGCTTGGGATTCTTGCTCACTGAAAATGGCGACTAACACGTTAGCGCCGTTCACTTCATTGCGACCCGATGACTGCACATGGAATACTGCACGTTGCAGCACTCGTTGGAACCCCAGCGTCGGCTGAGTTTCTTTGTCATCATCAATATCGGCAATGATTGGGGTTGTTTGTTGGATAAAGCTTGCCACTTCATCTCTGAGTTTATCTAGATTCGCTCCACAGGCGATTAACGCTTCTTGAGCCGCAGGATTGTCGATCAGAGCTAATAACAGATGTTCCACTGTCATATACTCGTGACGCGCGTCTCTGGCTTGCTGAAACGCCAGATTTAAGGTGACTTCCAGGTCTTTGTTCAGCATAAGCACCCCCAAAATTAACAACAGACTACAGAGTAAAGCGGTTTTATGCTTTCTCTAACGAACACAGTAACGGATGTTGGTTTTGTCTTGCAAATTGATTTACTTGTATCACCTTGGTTTCTGCAATCCCAAACGGGAAAATACCGCAAATACCTTTTCCTTGGTGATGGATCGTCAACATGATATCGGTCGCTTCCTGCTCGTTCTTGCGAAAGAAAACCTGCAAAACTTCAATCACAAAATCCATTGGGGTGTAATCATCATTATTGAGTACCACCTTGTACATCGAAGGCGGCATTAACTCTGATTCGACACGTTCTTCAACGTGTTCAATATTTCCTATCTTTGCCATTTTTTAATACTAGCCTCTCGTGTTGGCCTCTTCCAATTGATCCGTTCAAATTAATCAGTTGTTACCCCTTTGTTAATTTTAGCTTGACTTCCGCTTTTACTCCTTACATTCTGTTGTGCAGACGGTGAACTAATACCCGTCTATACAGGTTTTACTATCTTACTGGTAAGTAGACAACAGAAGGAAGTGGAAGTATGGCAAGCGGAACTGTTAAATGGTTCAACAACGCCAAAGGATTCGGGTTTATTTGCCCTGATCAAGGTGGTGAGGACGTTTTTGCACACTATTCTACCATTGAAATGGAAGGCTATCGAACTCTAAAAGCAGGCCAACCCGTTCAATTTGAAGTAGAAGCCGGTCCAAAAGGGATGCACGCTTCAGCCATTTCACCAACAAAATAACGTTTGGTGAGGCCAATGATCTAAAAGGCAGGGACTTGTCCCTGCCTTTTTATTGCTGCGTGTTTTATCAATCCTAACCACTTAATGCTCCATCGCTTGTCAGCATTTCGCATGAATTTAATTCAAGATCAATCGCAGCCCCTCACCCATTGCATCCCCACAAAAAGATTTCATCACCAGTCTCGACAGTAAATTTAGGGCATAAAAAAGGGATCTGCCATGCAGATCCCTTTTTAAAATCAGTCTAATGACTTACAACTTTACATCAACTTTGATGGCCCACACTGACGCGCACACCATCCAAAAGCTAACACTCACGAGATTAAGCAATCAACAGCTTGTTTAACGTCTCGCTTGGGCGCATGGCTTTTTCAGCCTTAACCGCATCTAAACGGTAGTAACCGCCTAAATCAACTGGTGCACCTTGTGCCGTCGCTAATTCAGCCACAATCACTTGCTCATTTGCGGCCAACGCATGCGCTAACGGAATGAAGTGAGCTTGTAACTGCTCATCGCCCGTTTGCGCGGCTAAGGCTTGTGCCCAGTACATGGCTAAGTAGAAATGGCTGCCACGGTTGTCTAACTCACCGACTCTTCTTGATGGCGATTTGTTGCTATCTAAGAATTGGCCAATGGCTTGATCTAAGGTATCAGCTAACACTTGGGCTTTTGGATTACCGACAGTTTGGCTTAAATGCTCAAGAGACGCCGCCAGAGCCAAGAATTCACCGAGTGAATCCCAACGTAAGTGACCTTCTTTCTCAACCTGTTGCACGTGCTTAGGTGCACTACCGCCCGCTCCAGTTTCAAATAGACCACCACCGTTCATTAACGGAACGATTGATAGCATTTTGGCACTGGTGCCTAGCTCTAGGATGGGGAACAAGTCAGTCAGGTAGTCACGTAGAACGTTGCCCGTAACTGAAATGGTATCTTTGCCTTCTTTGATGCGAGCCAAAGACAAACGCGTCGCGTCTTCTGGAGACATGATGCTGATATCTAAGCCATCAGTGTCATGTTCTGGCAGATACTGCTGCACTTTTGCAATGATTTGCGCATCGTGGGCACGTTTGCTATCTAACCAGAATACCGCAGGGGTATTGCTTAAACGGGCACGGCGCACGGCCAGTTTGACCCAATCACGGATAGGTGCGTCTTTAACTTGGCACATTCTCCAGATATCGCCCGCTTCCACATTGTGGCTCATCAATACCTTACCGCTGGCATCAACAACGTTAACCACACCGTCAGCAGGAATTTCAAAGGTCTTATCGTGGCTGCCGTACTCTTCGGCTTTTTGCGCCATCAAGCCCACGTTTGGCACGCTGCCCATGGTTTTAGGATCAAAAGCGCCGTGCTCTTTACAAAAAGCAATCGTTTCTTGGTAGATACCGGCATAGCAACGATCTGGGATCATAGCTTTAGTGTCATGCAGTTGACCATCTGGCCCCCACATTTGGCCAGATGAACGAATCGCAGCAGGCATAGACGCATCGATAATGATGTCGCTTGGCACGTGTAAGTTGGTGATACCTTTGTCAGAATCAACCATAGCCAATGCGGGACGTGCAGCGTAAACGGCGGCGATATCGGCTTCAACTTCGGTGCGGCTATCGGCAGGTAATGTCGCGATCTTGGCATAAACATCACCAAAACCGTTGTTAACATCTACGCCTAATTCAGCGAAAAGCGCCGCATGTTTGTCAAATACTGGCTTGAAGAATACCTTCACAGCGTGACCAAACATAATAGGATCAGACACTTTCATCATAGTGGCTTTCAGATGCAGCGATAACAGCACATCTTCTGCTTTGGCGTTTTCGATTTCACGCTCATAGAAGCTCACTAAGGCTTTTTTACTCAATACCGCAGCATCGATAATTTCGCCAGCCAGCAGCTTAAGACCGGACTTGAGCACCACTTCTTGGCCATCTTTTTGCGTCAGCACGATATTCACGCTGCCCGCATCAGATAAAGTCACTGACTGCTCGCTGCCGTAAAAATCGCCGTCGGTCATGTGAGCAACGTGAGACTTAGAATCTGTAGCCCATTTACCCATTGAATGCGGGTTTTTCTTGGCGAAGTTTTTCACCGATAATGGGGCACGGCGATCTGAGTTACCTTCACGTAATACTGGGTTTACCGCACTGCCTTTAATCTTGTCGTAACGTGTTTTAATTGACTTTTCAGCGTCGGTTTTTGGCTCATCCGGATAGTGAGGGATGTCATAACCTTTTTGCTGCAGTTCAAGGATACAGGCTTTTAATTGTGGAATCGAAGCACTGATATTCGGTAACTTGATGATGTTCGCTTCTGGCTGATTCGCTAACTCGCCAAGCTCAGTCAGATGATCGCCAATCTTTTGTGCTTCGGTCAGTTGCTCAGGGAAACTGGCAATAATACGGCCCGATAACGAGATATCACGGGTTTCAACCGCAACGCCCGCGGCGTCGGTAAACGTTCTGATAATAGGTAAAAGTGAGAGGGTGGCCAGTGCTGGCGCTTCGTCTGTTTCAGTGTAAATAATTGTTGATGAGTTATCTTTCATGTTACATCCTACATTATTGTAAAATTTAATATTTTTTATAATAATTTTATAGCATGGCGAACAAATCTGAGCACAGTGAAAATATCAATCAAGGCAATCGAATCCGCCTTAACCTTTCAAATTATCAATGCCCTTCTGCCTTTGCGCGCAAGCTAAAATTTGTTACAACGACTCATTAAAACCTAATAAACATTTAGGCACAGATCACATTTTCTGGCCGACATCATAGAGCATTCGCAATAATATTCAAATTCCACTAACGGCGAATGCCAAGTACACTATGACCACATTAACGACTCAATCAAGTCAGGTAAGCGTGTCTCAACCTCCTGTTAGCAAAAGTATGAACAAAAATAAGTTTCCACCTAAACGTGCCAATTCCAGCGCCAGTTCCCCAGCCAAGAGCACGATTAAACCCGCTAAGCCCGCGAGCAGAGGCCCTGCCAACCGCGCTACCGCCGTAGATAGCAAAGTGGCGCCAGCACGTAATGCCAATGGCAGTTTAAAGAAAGAACCCTTTAAAAATCCTAATCGACGCGCAATTGCAGCGGCAAAACCGGTGCAGAGCCAAACGCTCGCACCGATTATCGTGCTGTTTAATAAACCTTTTGATGTACTTTGCCAGTTTACCGATGAACAAGGTCGCAAAACTCTAAAAGACTATATTCCCATTGCTGACGTGTATGCCGCAGGCCGCTTAGACAGAGACAGTGAGGGCTTGTTGCTGCTGACCAATGACGGTCAATTACAGGCAAGACTGACAGAACCGAAAAAGAAAACATTTAAAACCTATTGGGTGCAAGTAGAAGGCGTGCCGACGGAAGATGCACTGACGAAACTGCGCCAAGGTGTTGAATTAAATGATGGTATGACGCTGCCTGCTAAAGTCAAAATCATGGATTCACCCGATATTTGGCCACGTAATCCGCCAGTGAGAGAACGCAAAAATATCCCAACAACTTGGTTAGAAATCCAAATTCATGAAGGCCGTAACCGCCAAGTCAGACGTATGACAGCGCATATCGGTTTTCCGACCTTAAGATTAATCCGTTATAAAATAGGCCAATGGAGTCTAGATAATTTGCCATCGGGCGAGCATAAATGCATTCGCCTCGGTGATGAAATCTAACTTTCAGCCAAGTTTCTGCGCTCAACGCCACTAAAAAGTGGCACCATGTCCACTCAAAGGAGGCACTATGAGTCAACGATATAAACCCAATGTGACCGTCGCTTGTATTATTCATGCGACTTCACAGGACAAATATCTGATGGTAGAAGAGTGGATTGATGGCGAGCAGCGCTTTAATCAGCCAGCGGGTCACTTAGAAGCAAATGAAAGCTTAATCCAAGCCTGTGAGCGCGAAGTATTTGAGGAAACGGGGTTATCACTTAACCCCCAAGGACTCGTCGGCATCTATCAATTTAGCGCCAGTGAAGACTTAGCCTTTGTGCGCTTTACCTTCTTCGTGCAGTTAGATGATATGCCCTCACCTGCGCCGCAGGACAAGGCTATCCACAGTGCGCACTGGCTGAGTTTTGCACAGATAGAAGCCAAGTCATCTTTACTGCGCAGCCCCTTAGTGCTCGATTGCCTAAAAGACTATCTTAATAACGCACAACAGGGCCAAACTTATCCCCTCTCCTTACTCAATAGTGACCGCCTCGCGATAGCCCAAGCGAGTTAGGCGTGATAGAATACCGCCCCGCATAAACTGCTGGTTAAACTTATGCATGTGTTAGTGCCTGTCGGCCTCTACGTGGCTAAATAGCAGACTGTACAGTAGACCGTAAATACGAGTTTTACTGACCGCTCGCACGACACCCAGATTTTTAAGTTAGCTCTTAAGTTAGCTTGGATTTAAAACTAGCCCATATTTTTTAAGCTAGGTTAGGCACTTTTTGTTACGCGCTCAATGTCGCGGCTTAACTTCAACAACCTAGCCAACACACATACTCAATGGTTTTTAGGATCTATGACATCAATCGAACCCACTCATACAGGAAAAAAAGTCATTGTCGGCATGTCCGGCGGTGTAGATTCATCTGTTTCAGCCTATTTGCTTATGCAGCAAGGCTATCAGGTTGAAGGCCTTTTCATGAAGAACTGGGAAGAAGATGATAACAACGAGTACTGCGCTGCCGCAGAAGATTTAAAAGATGCCCAAGCCGTATGTGACAAGCTCGGGATCAAGCTACACACAGTTAACTTTGCTGCCGAATATTGGGACAATGTCTTTGAGTATTTCCTCGCTGAATACAAAGCCGGCCGCACGCCCAATCCCGATATCATGTGCAACAAAGAAATCAAATTTAAGGCATTTTTAGAATTTGCCGACGAAATCCTCGACGCCGATTACATCGCCATGGGCCACTATGTGCGCCGCCGCGATAATAGCGATGGCAGCACACAAATGCTCCGTGGCGTCGATGGCAATAAAGATCAAAGTTATTTCCTCTACACCCTTAGCCACGAGCAAGTGGCTCGAAGTCTGTTCCCTGTCGGTGAATTGGAAAAACATCAAGTACGTGAAATCGCAAAAGAAATGGGCCTAATCACCCATGATAAAAAAGACAGCACCGGCATCTGCTTTATCGGTGAGCGCAAGTTCACTGAATTCCTAGGCACTTATTTACCGGCGCAGCCTGGCAATATCGAAACCCCAGAAGGCGAAGTCATAGGTACACACCAAGGGCTGATGTACCACACCTTAGGCCAGCGTAAAGGCCTAGGTATTGGCGGCATGAAAAACAGCAATGACGATCCTTGGTATGTCGTCGATAAGGATCTTGCTCGTAACGTGTTGATCATAGGACAAGGCGGACACCATCCTCGTTTGATGTCGACCGGCATGACAGTTAACCAACTGCATTGGGTGGATAGAGCCGGACCTGTCGATAGCTGTCATATCGCTGTGAAAACCCGTTATCGCCAACAAGATGTGCCTTGTACTTTGACCTACACAGATGAACACACCTTGCGCGTGGTCTTCGATGAGCCTGTTGCGGCGGTGACGCCTGGGCAGTCTGCGGTATTTTATGATGGTGAAGTCTGCCTAGGTGGCGGCATCATAGATCAATTGATCCGAGGGTAAAGCGTGAACGAGCAACTAGTTAATCGGACCATGGCGTTTGCGGGCATACTGCAAGCCATTGCCCAAGTTCAACATTTAGCCCGCCATGGCGAATTAGATAATGCCGAGCTCGCGGCGAGCTTAAACACCATTCTCGTCACCAATCCTGACAATACGGCCGATGTCTACCAAGACAAAATCGTATTGCAAAAAGGCTATAAGCTGATCTTGAATCAGCTCGGTGACAGCAGTCAAAAAGATGTTGAAATCACCCGCTATTTAGTCGGCGTGTTGGCGTTAGAGCGAAAATTAGTTCGCTCAAACAGCGGTTTAGGCATGTTGGCCGAGCGCATTAATCAAGTGAATCGCCAGCTACATCATTTTGCGATCACAGATGAACAAGTGATTGCCAATCTTGCCAGCATTTACAGTGACATCATCAGTAATTTAGGGCCAAAAATCCAAATCTCTGGTAATCCAGTGTGTTTACAACGCCCTATCATACAACAAAAAATTCGCGCTCTGCTGCTTGCGGCCATGCGCAGCGCTGTACTGTGGCGCCAACTAGGCGGTAAGCGTCGACACTTAGTCTTCGCCCGCAAAGCCATAGTCGATACAGCCAAGAAAAGTCTTACCCTATAATAAAATTAGCGTTCATCAAGGAGCTTCACATGGATCTTTCCGCACTAACTGCTATCTCTCCGGTAGACGGTCGTTATGGTAGTAAAACCGCTTCATTGAGAGGGATTTTCAGCGAGTTCGGTCTTACCAAGTACCGTGTTCAGGTTGAAATCAATTGGCTAAAACTGTTAGCAGACTGCCCAGACATTAGCGAAGTGCCAACATTGAGCGCGTCAGCTATCGCTGTGCTCGATGGCATTAAAGACAATTTCAACGAACAAGATGCGCTGCGTGTTAAGGCTATCGAAAGCACCACTAACCACGATGTGAAAGCGGTTGAATACTTTATCAAAGAAAAAATCGCGGGCAATGCCGAGTTAGCCGCTGTGGGTGAGTTTGTTCACTTTGCCTGTACCTCTGAAGATATCAACAACTTAAGCCACGGTTTAATGTTGACTGAAGCCCGTGAGCAAGTATTACTGCCCTACTGCAACGAGTTGCTGACTGCGATTAAAAAGCTGGCGATTGAATATCGCTCTGTGCCATTGATGTCACGCACCCATGGCCAACCGGCTTCACCATCTACGCTAGGCAAAGAGATGGCGAACGTAGCGATGCGTCTTGAGCGTCAAATCAAACAAATCGCCAATGTTGAAATCATGGGCAAACTGAACGGTGCCGTAGGTAACTACAATGCTCACCTGTCAGCCTACCCTGAAGTTAACTGGCATGAACTGTCTGAGCGTTTTGTGACTAGCCTTGGCCTGCACTGGAACGCCTACACAACGCAAATCGAACCACACGATTACATTGCTGAACTGTTTGATGCGGTTGCCCGTTTCAACACTGTGCTGATTGACTTTGACCGTGACATTTGGGGTTATATTGCCCTAGGTCACTTCAAACAACGCACTATCGCCGGTGAAATCGGTTCATCGACTATGCCACACAAAGTTAACCCAATCGATTTTGAAAACTCTGAAGGTAACTTAGGTATCGCTAACGCGCTGATGCAACATTTAGCATCTAAGCTGCCGTTATCAAGATGGCAACGTGACTTAACTGACTCAACTGTGCTGCGTAACTTAGGCGTGGGTATTGCCCATGCGTTGATCGCGTATCAAGCGACCTTAAAAGGCATCAGCAAGTTAGAAGTTAACGAAGCGCATCTGCGTGATGAGTTAGATCACAACTGGGAAGTGTTAGCAGAACCCGTACAAACGGTAATGCGTCGTTATGGTATTGAAAAGCCATACGAAAAATTAAAAGAACTGACGCGCGGTAAACGTATCGACGCGCAGCAACTGTCAGTGTTTATTGACGGACTTGAATTACCAGACTCAGTGAAAGCTGAGCTGAAGAAAATGACGCCCGCCAATTACATTGGTCGCGCCGAAACGTTTGTCGACGAACTGAAGTAAGCTTTTAACTGAACTTAGTTTTTAACTGAAATTAGTTATTAGCTGAAATTGGCGATGGACAATACTCTTTCATAAACAGAAATAAGGATTAAGGCGACTCACATCTCCGCGATGTGGTCGCCTTTTTTAACACTATGTATACACTCAATCTCGATATCGCCCAGTTTCTTAGTGAATACTGGCAAAAGAAACCCCTGCTGATCAAAAAAGCGTTTCCGCAGTTTGAAGATCCGATCAGTGCCGATGAATTAGCAGGCCTTGCCTGTGAAGAAGAAATCTCTTCGCGTATCGTCGTCACCAAAGATGATAACTGGGAAGTGGTTCAAGGCCCGTTTGAAGATTACGACAGCTATGGCGAAACCCATTGGCAGTTACTAGTGCAAGCAGTCAATCATTGGTATCCCGATTCGCAGCCATTAGTTGAAGCACTACGCTTTTTACCTGACTGGCGTTTCGATGACTTGATGGCCTCATTTGCGACGCCAAGTGGCGGCGTAGGCCCGCACGTCGATAACTACGATGTGTTTATCATTCAAGGCGAAGGTGAGCGTCGCTGGACTGTGGGTGACAATACCCCGCAACAACGCCGTGGTGGCAATCCCAATTCGCCGCTGGTAGAAGACTTCACCCCAATTATCGATGTGGTGCTAGAAAAAGGCGACATGCTTTATATTCCACCTGGTTTCCCGCATTGCGGCGAAACCCTAACAGTGGCAATGAGTTACTCAATTGGTTTTCGTGCACCAAGCCAGCAAGAACTGATCAGTGAAGTCGCCGATTACCTGCTCGACAATAACTTAGGTCAGCAGCGTTTCACGTCGCAAACTGAACCGAGTTCAGCGGGTATTGTCAGCCAAGATCATCAAGTGGGCATAATGTCACTCTTGAGTCAGCTGAGCCAAGATCCCAATAGCTACCAAATCGTGTTAGGTAAACTGCTCAGTCAAAACCGTTTCGAGCTTGATTTGTGTGAAGGCGAAGAAGCTTACAGCATTGAAGATTTGCAAGATGCCTTCGCCCAAGGTGCTGGCGTGAGCCGTATCGGCGGTTTGAAAGTATTGCGCCTTGAAAATGACGCCACGCCGCGATTATTCATCAATGGTGATGTGCACGAATTGCTAAATACACCGGTAGACGTTATCGCACAGTTGAGCGATAACGTGAGCTTAAGCGCCGATGAAGCGACTGAAATATGTCAGCATGAAGAAGTTCAAGCCTTACTATTGAAACTCATCAATCAAGGTTTCTTCTACTTAAGCGACAGCGAAGAATAAGCCCTATCGACTTTGCTCGATGACCTTGTTCTTAACAGAGGAAATCAACATAAAAGTCAGTATAAATAAGGCACTCAATTGAGTGCCTTATTGTTATTTCAATTATCAGTATCAATCAACACAAGTGACTGTATTAACTTAATACTATCTCAATACAATCCTCAACTCATTTGAGCTTAGGCATTCCACAGTTTATCGTCATTGTGCATACGATATAAACTCTCGGCGCGCGATACCAGTAATTGCGCAAATTTGGCCTGAGTAGCATCACGGGTTGCACCTGAACGTACCAAGTTTTCCGCCTGCATTTGCCACATCATAGAGAAATGACGCACCGCATCACGGGCCGTTGCCGCCACTTTCACATCGACGAAATCCGAGGGTAAATCGCCCGACATTACCCAATAGGTTTTGTTGCTGGGACGCTTGGATTCCATTTTCCAAATTGCCATGTAAGGCGCAAGATAACGACTTTCATCGGCCAAGACTTTAGTTGGGATCACGCCTTTTTCAGCGAGAAAACGATTCGCTTTTTGAAATTGAGTTCTGACCCACTCTTGACGCAGCTTTTCTATTTCTTCAGCTGATAAATTCTGTTGAGTTTGGTCGACAGCTTGTTCAGTCATACTTCCGTCCTATCTTATTGTTATAACGCGAACCTAATTCTTGGGATCAGTGCGCGATTCATTCTATTCGTTACATTAAATTCAGTACAATCCATTTTCAACCGCAAAGCTTACGTTTACGTAAAGTGGAAAGCTAAATTGCCACAAATAATGTATTTATTCGGTCATTATGCATGGTTGAGAGTATCGCTAAATGCTATGGTTCTGCAATAAATATAACAAGCAGTCGATAGAGGCTCATCTCGTCGGCTTTTTCATTGTGTATAGCGGAGAAATTCACGTGGCTGTATTTAATCATGTATCCTTTGACGAACATGAACAGGTCGTATTCTGTCATGATAAAGAAAGTGGCTTAAAGGCCATTGTCGCCATCCATAACACCAACCTTGGCCCTGCTGTGGGTGGTTGCCGGATGTGGAATTACCAATCGGATGATGAAGCCCTGACTGACGTATTACGCCTCTCTCGTGGCATGACTTACAAAAACGCCCTTGCTGGTTTAACCATGGGCGGCGGCAAATCAGTGATCATCGCCGATCCAAAAAGACAAGACCGCGAAGCTCTATTCCGCGCTTTTGGCCGCTTCATCAATAGTCTCGGCGGCCGCTATTACTCCGCTGAAGACGTGGGTACTACCACGGCAGATATCATGATTGCCCATGAAGAAACCCCTTATATGGCAGGTCTTGAAGGCAAGAGTGGCGATCCATCACCGTTCACCGCCCTTGGCACTTATTTAGGCATCAAGGCTGCGGTTAAACATAGACTCGGTTTAGACAGCCTAAAAGGCCTTAAAATCGCCGTTCAAGGTGTAGGTCACGTTGGCTATTATCTGTGCAAACACTTGCATAACGAAGGTGCTGAACTGATTGTTACCGACATTCATCAAGCCTCGTTGGACAAAGTCGCTACCGACTTTGGTGCTATTGTTGTCGCGCCACAAGAAATCTACTCACAAGATGTGGATGTGTATTCTCCTTGTGCCCTTGGCGCAACCTTAAACGATGCGACCTTACCGCAGCTGAAAGCCAAAATTGTTGCTGGCTGTGCCAACAACCAATTAGCTGAAGTACGCCACGGCGAACAGCTGAAAGAAATGGGTATACTGTACGCGCCAGACTATGTGATCAACGCAGGCGGCATTATCAACGTGTCGTTCGAAAAAGATTACGATGCGGCGAAATCGACCGCTAAAGTAGAAGAAATTTATAACACTCTGCTGAAAATCTTCAGCCAAGCCGACGAACAGAACCGTACAACCGGCGCTGTAGCTGATGAAATGGCGAAAGCCATTATCGAAGCCGCAAAAAAGTAATTTTTCTGCACGCGTAACATCCGCAAAAGCGACCTCTGGTCGCTTTTTGGTTATCTAAAATTTAATCTAGCGCTAAGCTCATGGTTTAGCCGCGCTTTTAATTTCGACACAGAATATTCATTAAATCACGCTGGAAAACGTCATATTTGTCTGCTTGAATTAGCCTCTCAGGTCCCAGCACAGGATAGCGCTATGATCCGTTTTAAGTATGATCTCAACCAAGATGTAGTTGAACTGCAAGCCAGTAATTGGAGCGGTTTAGAGCGGGTCTTTGTCAACGGCCAGATGGTGTCGCACAAGTTGAATTTTAAGCCTCAGAGCGAACATACCATCCAACTTAAAGACGGCGCACCTTGCAAGTTCGAACTGCTTATCGATCCCCAAACCGATGAGTTGATGTGCCGAATTTATAAGCAGCACACACTCGTGGCCAGCCTAAAACAAGGCAAAGAAAATTTGTTAGCCAGCCGCCGTTATTTGCAACACTCAGTAACAGCCGTCAGCCTACTCTGCGTCTTTGCACTTTACTTGAATTGATTGAGCCAGTTTAATCCCGCGAAGTGACAGATGAATGATGGGATTAAACTGGAGAAAATGAATTTAGGCAATCACATACAGATAGCAGTGAAAACGGCTAAACCGCAGTATCCCTCCATACCGAATGAATCCGTATCATTAAGCCAAGCGATTGATTTTATTTAATAGTAAGACGAACTGCTGCTGCTCCTCATCACTAAGGTTAGACAGGAACTTTTCGTTGACCCGCTCAGCTTCGCAAATCAGATCTTGCTCTAATGCTTTGGCTTCATCGGTCAAAAAGATTTGAAAGGCGCGCCGATTATCGGCTTCTTGATGGCGGGTAATAAGACCTTGTACCTGCAACTGATCGAGTAAACGCGTCATAGTGTAATTTGCCACATCGCAACGCTTAGACAATTCAGTTTGGCTGATGCCCTCCTCTTGCCACAAAGCAAACAGCACAGGCCACAGTTTTATATCGAGTTGATATCGCTTAAGATGCAGATCAAGCTCATTTTGCAGCTCGATATTTAAGTGGGAAACAAGATAGCCTAAGCTTTCATGACGATTCAAACAGCACCTCCTACAACAAAGGTTTTAACGCGTTTTCACTTACCCTGTGCGCCATGATAAGAACCCAGAGTCAGTTTTAATACTACCACTTAACCCGCAATAAACTAGCTAACACCACAGCTAATTATGCTATTAACCTACGAACTCACTGCTCATTTAGATCAGATAAATTGAATTCATTCACAAAATTATAGTAACAAGCACGACCTAATTTCCCCCATAACCCACGCTCAAGCGGCAAATAAACACTGTCATCGGTGAGCTTCATCTGCTTTATATCCACATTGTGGTGCAGAGTGTCAATACTGGTGCTCACATTGAGCAGAGAATGAGGTTGCGCTCGCTCAAAATCGACAATCAGCAGAGGCGCATCTTCAACCTGCACTCTTACCTTCTCCACTGGGGTAATTAAGAAATACTCATCATCGATACAATGCAAAATACTGGCGAACAACTTAGCAAACTTTGCTGGCAGCGATGTTCCTAGATATGTCCAATCACCCAAGGCGTTAATGTCAAACAATGGGACTTCACTGCACAATGGCGTTGTTGTCGTTAATGCGCTATCGGCGGCGAATTGTTTGAGTGTGTGTTGAATACTGTCAGTCATCTTTTCCATCTAGGCCTCCGTCGTCCATAAAAAAACCAGCCTTGCGGCTGGCTTTAGTGTGACATTCAACACTGGGATATGCCAGTGAGGATAATGACAAGCTCACTGGCGAAGCTAAGCGATAAACACCACTAGATATGTGCTAACTCAAGCAAGGCCTCAAGTGGATGTTTTGGCTTGTAACCGGCAAAACGTTTCACTTGAGTACGGCAAGAATAGCCCGACACTAACACTTGCGGCTGTTCAATCTTAGCGAGAGTTTGCTGCCAAGACATCTCAAACAAGGCCTTAGAACGCTCGAGGTTTTCCGCCTCATGGCCGTAGGTTCCGGCCATACCACAACAACCTAAATTGACTGCGGTTAACTTAGCACCAAAATGAGCAAAGATTTTAGTCCATTCATTGGCGGTATTTGGCTTGGCCGTCGATTCAGTGCAATGACTAAACCAGGTATATTGCTTACCTTGCGCAGCTTTCGCGGGTAGGTCCTTGATGACATTAAGTAGCCATTCGTTGGCTAACTTGACCTCAAAATGACCGCGATTAGCCCCTAAGACTTCACGGTATTCGTCGCGATAACACAAGACTAAGGCAGGATCGATACCGACCATAGGCATGCCCAGTTTATGGACTTGGTTCAAAAAGTCCGCACTCGACTGCGCCGTTTTCGCGAACTTATCTAAAAATCCCTTGATATGCGTTGGCTTACCATTGGGTTTATAGGGCAACAACACGGGTTTTAAACCAAGCTTTTCAATCAACTGGATAAAGCGCAGCACAAGACCTGAGTCATAGAAACTGTTAAAGGGATCTTGCACCACCAGCACAAACTGTGAGCGCGCCTCTTCTGGAATTGCCTGCAGTGCAGCTAAGTCGTAACCACGGCTTGCATGACCATCGAGTCTTTGCTTCAAGGTCGGCACAGATAACGCAGGCGCGTCCACGTAACCAATCGCCTTTTTAATCACCCATTGGCTCAATGGATTTTGCGCGGCAAAGTTAGTAAGACGCGGTGCAGCGGCCATTAATGGCAAGCTATCTTCGATACCTGCAACAAGATAGTCCTTCGCCGGTCTTAAATAGCGTTGATAGTAAATATTAAAGAACTGCGCCCTAAACTTAGGCACATCCACTTTGACCGGACATTGCCCAGAGCAGGCTTTACAGGCCAAACAGCCCTTGAGCGATTCCATCACTTCGTGGGAATAATCATAATCGCGCTGGGCGTTCAGGGTATTTTGAACGCGCTGCAGCAAACCTAAGGGCTTTGCTTTTGCCAGTGCGTTGACATCAACCCCTTCAGCCTCCAGCAGCCTGAGCCACTCTCTCATGAGCCCTGCGCGCCCCTTGGGCGATTGTACTCTGTCACCCGTCACCTTAAACGACGGACACATGGGCGAAAAGCTGCTGTAGTTAAAACACAGGCCGTTGCCGTTACAGTTCATCACATCGGGGAATGCATCACGTACTTCGATGGGGATTTGTCGGTCAAACTTACCGCGCTTAGCACTGTCGATATCGTAATAGAGGGCGCCAGTATGTTTAGGTGCCACCAGCTTACCAGGGTTGAGTCGGTTGTCGGGATCGAACAAGCCTTTGATATCTTGTAGAACGCCGTATAGTTCATTACCAAAGACAGATGGACCGTATTCACCGCGCACACCTTTACCGTGCTCGCCCCACATCAGGCCGCCGTATTTAAGCGTCAGTGCTGCGACTTGATCAGAAATCACCCGCAATAGTTTTTCATCTTCAACATCGCACATATCAAGTGCTGGCCGAACATGCAACACGCCCGCATCCACATGACCAAACATACCGTATTGCAGATTATGACCATCGAGTACTGCGCGAAACTCCATAATATAATCGGCGAGTTTTTCGGGCGGCACCGCAGTATCTTCCGCAAAAGCGATAGGTTTACGACGTCCTTTAGTGGCGCCCAATAAGCCAACGGCTTTTTTGCGCATGCCGTAGATTTTTTCGATGCTTGGCTTGTCTTGCGTCACTTGGTAACCCAATACGCCGCACTCGCCTTTGCTGATCTGCTCAGTCAAGACAGCTTCAAGACTCGCAAGCTTTTGCTCAACCTCTACTGTGTCACCAGCAAATTCGACCATATTGAGGCCGTCGATGACTTTACCCGGCACTTCTTGAATCAGATCTGATACCGAGTGCCAGACTATATCTTCGCGGGCTAAATTCAGCACTTTTGAATCGACGGTTTCGACCACAGTCGCCCGCGCGGCGACTAAGGATGGCGCGTGGCGCAAAGCCGATTGGAACGAATCGTACTTAATGTTCACCATCGCGCGCTCGGTCGGCAGCGGGGTGAGATTGAGTTTAGCTTCGGTTATCACCGCAAGCGTGCCCTCAGAGCCTGTCAGAATCCGTGATAAATCGAATTGTGTCAGGTTGTTGTTCCACACGTGTTTTAAGTCATAGCCTGTGAGGAAACGGTTGAGCTTAGGAAATTGGTTTTCAATCTGTGTGCGCTTTTCGCGGCATACCGCCGCCACAGCAGAAATCAGTTTCTGCCCCAGCGGATTATCACTGACGTTATCGGGGTTGCACAGGAGTCCCGCGTCTAGGGGATGCGTATCCAACACGCTGCCATCAATCAACACGCTGCGCAGCGCCAGTACGTGATCTGACGTCTTACCGTAAACCAGTGAGCCCGCACCCGATGCATCAGTATTGATCATGCCACCAATCGTGGCGCGGTTTGAGGTGGATAAATCGGGACTAAAAAAGAATCCATGGGGGCGCAATGCATCGTTAAGTGCATCTTTAACGACGCCAGCTTCAACTCGTACCCAACCTTGCTCAGCATTCACTTCGAGCACGCGGTTCATGTAACGCGACACATCCAAAATCAAACCATGGGTCAGGGATTGTCCGTTGGTACCGGTACCGCCGCCACGTGCACTGAAGGTCACGCTGCGAAATGCGTCCGTAGCAGCCAGTGTCAATGCAATTTGGATATCCTGCTGATTTTTAGGATATAACACAGCTTGAGGTAAGAATTGATATACAGAGTTGTCCGTTGCTTGCACTAAACGTGCGCTGTAACGTTTGTCTATATCACCGGAATACTCACTTTGCTCCAGTGCATCAAGGTATGCCAAATACACTGGCTCTAATGTTTGTTGATGTGATAGCAGGGGTAGCATAGATAGCTTCTGTCAATTATCGTTATGGCGCCATTATAAACAAAAAAAAGCCGCTAAAAAGCGGCTTTTTTAACAAGTTTATAAAATTACAATCTAGATCAACCGTGAGCTTCGGCTAAATACAACCAAGTATCAATCACAGTGTCTGGATTTAACGATACAGTATCTATGCCCTGCTCGACCAACCAAGCCGCAAAATCGGCGTGATCTGAAGGACCTTGACCACAAATACCTATGTAAGCACCCTTAGTTTTAGCCGCTTTAATGGCTAAAGAAAGTAGCATTTTAACGGCTTCATCACGCTCATCAAATAAGTGGCTGATGATACCTGAGTCACGGTCAAGACCGAGTGTCAGCTGAGTTAAATCGTTTGAACCGATTGAGAAACCATCGAAATGCTCAAGGAATTGATCCGCTAACAGAGCGTTTGAAGGCACTTCACACATCATGATGACGCGTAAACCGTCTTTACCGCGCTCTAAACCTTGCTCTTTCAGCAGACCAATCACTTGTTCAGCTTCTTTCACTGTACGTACGAATGGGATCATGACTTCAACGTTTTTCAGGCCCATGTCGTTACGAACACGTTTGATCGCTTCACACTCTAAGGCAAAACAGTCACGGAACGATTCAGAGATATAACGGCTTGCACCGCGGAAGCCCAGCATTGGGTTCTCTTCTTCTGGTTCGTAACGGTCACCGCCAACCAAGTTTGCGTATTCGTTAGACTTAAAGTCTGACATACGTACGATCACTTTCTTCGGATAGAAAGCAGAACCGATAGTCGCAATACCTTCAACCAGACGGGCAATGTAGAACTCAACAGGTGATTCATAACCTGCGATCATCTCGTTGATTTCAGTTTGCAGCGCGGCATCCTGTTGATTGAACTCAAGCAGTGCCTTTGGATGAATACCAATCATACGGTTGATGATGAATTCTAAACGCGCTAGACCCACACCTTCATTCGGTAAACGGGCGAAATCAAATGCACGATCAGGGTTACCCACGTTCATCATGATTTTCATTGGCAGTTCTGGCAAAGAGTCAACACGGTTTGAAATCACTTCAAACTCTTGTTTACCTTCGTAGATAAAGCCAGTGTCACCTTCAGCGCAAGAAACCGTCACGATTTGACCATTCTTGATACGGTCAGTCACATCACCACAACCCACCACCGCTGGCACACCTAATTCACGGGCGATAATCGCCGCGTGACAAGTACGACCGCCACGGTTAGTGACGATGGCGCTCGCGCGTTTCATGATAGGTTCCCAATCTGGATCTGTCATGTCAGTCACTAACACGTCACCTGGTTGGATTTGATCCATATCGGCGATTGACGTTAATACTTTGGCTACGCCGGTTCCCACTTTATGACCGATAGCGCGACCTTCACAGATCACAGCGCCACGGCTCTTTAAATGATAACGCTCAATCAATTGCACATCTTCACGGCTACGAACCGTTTCTGGACGCGCTTGAACGATATACAATTTACCGTCGTTACCGTCTTTTGCCCACTCGATGTCCATTGGACGACCATAGTGTTGCTCGATAATCACAGCTTGTTTTGCCAACTCTTCAACTTCAGCGTCATTGATTGAGAATTGACGGCGTTGCTCGCTTGCAACATCTTCAATTTTGACTTGTTTGCCGTGAGCAGCATCATCTGAATACACCATTTGGATGAGCTTGCTACCGATATTACGGCGCACAACAGCCTTGTGACCTAAGGCTAAAATAGGTTTATGAACATAAAATTCATCAGGGTTTACCGCGCCTTGAACAACCATTTCACCCAGACCAAAAGATGAAGTGATAAACACGACATCGTTATTGCCAGATTCAGTGTCCATAGTGAACATCACACCTGAAGCCGCTTTGTCTGAACGAACCATGCGTTGCACGCCAGCAGACAAGGCAACACCGTGGTGTTCGTAACCTTGGTGAACACGGTAAGAAATCGCGCGGTCGTTAAAGAGTGAAGCGTAAACGTGCTTGATAGCCGTCAGTACAGATTCAAATCCTTTAACGTTTAAGAAAGTTTCTTGCTGACCCGCAAAAGACGCATCTGGCATATCTTCTGCTGTTGCAGAAGAACGTACCGCGAATGACGCTTCGCTAGTTTCAGCGGCAAGTTTATCGTAAGCTTCACGAATGGCTTGCTCTAATGCTGGTTGAAATGGGGTGTCGATAACCCACTGCCTGATCTGTGCACCTACTTTAGCCAGCGCATTGACATCATCTACATCCAGTGTGGCTAGAATGTCATAAATCTTCTGGTTAACTCCGCTTTGTTCAAGGAACTCGTTGAACGCATGGGAAGTTGTCGCAAATCCGCCAGGTACTTGAACACCGGCATTGGCCAGATTGCTGATCATCTCGCCTAGAGAAGCATTTTTACCGCCAACTAAGTTGACGTCACCCATGCCTAATTCTTGATACCAGAGTACGTATTGCTGCACAGTTCTATCTCCGCAAGTTTATTTCAGTGGCCCCTTCACACGAGGGCAGCGGCATTTTACACTCCTGTCGAACACGCGTAAATCTATAATTTTATTTGTAATTTTATTACTACAAGAGGTCAGTATGGCACCAAAAGTATTCTATATCTCCGACGGGACAGCGATCACAGCTGAAGTTTTTGGTCATGCGGTTCTCTCGCAATTTCCATTAGAATTTGAGTCACTTACAATTCCATTCGTCGAAACTTTGACGAAAGCGGAGCAAGTTAAGCGACAAATTAATGATTGTTTTATTACAACAGGTGAGCGGCCGTTAGTATTCCATTCGATCGTAAAAGCGGAGATCCGCGACATCATCTACTCAAGTGAAGGCTTAGATTATGATTTTTTGAATACTTTTGTGGCCCCACTCGAACAACATTTAGGGGTTTCAGCTTCGCCAGTGTTGCATCGCACCCATGGGAAAGCAAATCACGGCTATGAAGCGCGTATCGATGCGATTAATTTCGCCATGGATAATGATGACGGTCAGACCATGAAACACATGGATCAAGCCGATCTGGTTTTACTTGGGGTGTCTCGCTGTGGCAAAACGCCATCAAGCCTGTATTTGTCGATGCAGTTTGGCATCAAAGCCGCGAACTACCCTTTCACCGAAGATGATATGGATAACCTTAAGTTACCCGACGCGCTGAAACGCAATAAGAAAAAACTGTTTGGCTTGACGATTGATCCTGTGCGTTTACATGAGATCCGCCAAAGCAGAATGGAAAACAGCCGCTACTCGTCACTCAAGCAGTGCCGCTTAGAAGTCAAAGAAGTGGAAATGCTATTTAAACGTGAACGCATTCCTTATATAGATACAACGAATCATTCAGTGGAAGAAATTGCCACCAAAATCTTGGATGTCACGGGCCTAGAACGGCACATGTTCTAAGCTTGTAGAGCAAAAAGCAGCAAGATAAACCGAGTGAATTTAGCTTAATTGAATCTAACTTAAATCAAATTCATTGCACAGTTGCCGACAATTAACACAATTGGCGCTGTGCAACTCGGTTCGATTCGTTATAATCCGAGGCAATCTGGCGAAAAGCGCCGCACGCAAGCTCGGTATTTTGAATGACCATAAAAACAGACGAACTACGCACTTCCTTATTAGCAAAAGTCATCTCACCTGCGCAACTGGCATCTGAGTTCCCATTAACTCAAGATGCGGCCGATTATCTGGTTCAGCAACGTCGTGAAGTCGAAGCCATTATTATGGGTGAAGATCAACGTCTTTTGGTGATCATAGGCCCATGCTCAATACACGATACCAAAGCGGCATTAGATTATGCGCAGCGCTTAGCCGCATTACATCAAGAATTGAAAGATGATTTGTGCATCTTAATGCGGGTCTATTTTGAGAAACCTCGCACGATTGTCGGCTGGAAAGGATTAATTTCTGATCCCGATCTTGATGGCAGTTTCGAGCCAAACAAAGGCTTACGTATTGCTCGCGAGCTACTGCAACAAATCACTGAATTAAAATTACCTATTGCCACCGAATTTTTAGATATGGTGAACGGTCAGTACATAGCCGATCTCATTACTTGGGGCGCAATTGGCGCACGCACCACAGAAAGCCAAGTTCACCGTGAAATGGCCTCGGCACTGTCTTGCCCTGTTGGTTTTAAAAACGGTACCGATGGCAATATCAACATCGCAGTCGATGCAGTGCGCGCCGCACAAGTTCCGCATATTTTCTATTCACCGGATAAAGATGGCGCGATGGCGGTTTATCGCACCCACGGTAATCCGTTTGGTCATATCATTCTGCGCGGCGGCAAAACGCCTAATTACCACGCCGAAGATATCGAAAAAGCACGTCAACAACTTGCCTCTGTTGGGGTCACTCAACGTATGGTGGTTGATTTCAGCCACGGTAACAGTGAGAAAAACCACCTTAAGCAGCTTAACGTCGCCGATGAAATCATGGCGCAAATGCGGGCAGGCAGCACTGCCATCGCCGGTATTATGGCTGAAAGCTTCTTACAGGAAGGCAACCAGAAAGTCGTTGCAGACCAACCACTCTGTTATGGCCAAAGCATCACCGATGCCTGCTTACATTGGGATGACTCAGAAGTCCTGCTACGTAAACTAGCAGCTGCTTCCCGCGAGCGAAAAGCATTGTTAGCAAAATAAGCCTAACGCTTGAAAAATATGTCCGAAGCGATATACATTTTCCAATAAAAAAACCGATCTTTGATCGGTTTTTTTATTAACAGCGGTTTAATACCCATTGTATTTATAGCCGACAGCAACACACTACGACTGACGGCTTTGCACACTTTTATAGTGCATAAACAATGTTATAGATTACACACAAACGCCCAATCTGCAGAAGCTCCTGGTGCCGCGTTGGTCCACCACTTAGCTTGGTACACAGCGCTACTGTTTTTCATCCGATCGCCCGTTGCTGCATGACTTGGATTTCCCTGATAGTCCTTTTGCGGGAAATTTGGATAAGCAGGAATACCCGCAGTATCGACACTCGCCGCTTCACAACTATCCACCACAGGTACTTGGCATTCAGGTAAACTTGGATTTGCAGCACAATCCACAGGTGGAACAACGGAACTCGCCGCACCAAATCCATATCGAGTGCCATTAAAACTTACAGTAAAGTTTGATGGCATAGAGACAGGCAAATAGTACTTAATCGTGCCGTCAAACGTTGCCCCAGGCGCGAGACTTTTCCAGGTTGGCAAGATAAAGCGAACATGGTGGAAATCATTCTCCAACCCGCCCACGTTATTTCCTGCCACATTGGAACCATCCGTTACTACAGTTAACCCTATACCCGATTGATCGGCAATTTCGGCTGACGTTGAAGTTGAAATATCAAATTCAAACTCAGCACCGCCGGGTATAGTCACTTGGCTATTATTGGTGATGGTTAAGGTTGGCGTAATAGGATAGTTACTGTCGCCCACTTTATAGCCAGATAAGCTTGCCGTTAAGGCCAATGTTTGTGATGGCATTACCTGATTGCTGGTGCGATTGCCATACGGGGTTGCTTGCGCAAATCCGTTGTACGCAATGCTGGTCATAATATCACCGACAAAGAACTCACCCTGACCATTGTTACGCTCTGGATACCAGCCAAAGTCACCTGCTAACTCCCAGAACATGACGCCACCAATGCCGTTATCGACCACATATTGCACTTTACGCGCCATAGCTTGCTCATCTTCAGTAGACAGATACACCTTTTTTGTCGGGTTCCATAACCATGAAGATTCCGCCACAGCGTCATAATGGCGCTCATAGGTGCCCGTCAGTCGATCGGCAACATTCGTTTGCGGATCTAATCCATAAAGGCTTAAATAACTGCCGCTGATACCGAGTTCCAAGTTTTTAGCATGCCACATAGGGTTAGAGCCTGCGAACATCTCATCGCCACGAACATCACTATCGTGCCAGAGGTTATCAATTCCTTGAGCACCGTAACCACAGTTTGACGCCCCATCACCCGTACCCACAGGGCAAGCCGTTTGATCCGGATATGCCGCTAAGCCCCATAGGCCGTTAGTGCCACCACTAACATTTTGCCAACCACGCGTATAGTAAGGAATACCGATATTGATCCGCCCTGCTGGCATAGAACCGCGGAAATAATGGTATGCCCAATCGGTATTGAGATAACCAATGCCGCCATATTGCGCCGTACTATAAACATCCCAATGCGCAAGTTCTGCATCTGTACCAGTGTCAAACAGCGCCGCATTGTGACCGACAAAATCATTCCACGCGCCGTGCAAGTCATAGCTCATAATATTGACGTAATCGAGATAACGAGTCATCTGATACGCCTCCATCCCACGTAACAAATAGCCCGATGCTGGCGCAGCAACGGTTAACATATAGTGCTTACCATCTTGCTTGCTGGCTGCATCGAGTTTTTCACGCAGGGTTTTCATCAGCAGTTCGTACTGTTTAAACAAGGTCGCACGCTTTGGCTCTGACATCGCAAAATCATCAGGATTACCGGATTTAGCCATTGATGTCGCGTACTCATAGTCGATATCCGCCCCATCAAAGCTGTAAGTGCGTAAGAACGCCACCACAGAATCGGCAAAGGTTTCAATACTTTGCGTCGTCTGAGTCATCTCATAGAAACCACCACTGGCAACACGATTACCGTTATCATCAAAATAACCGCCCGTTTCAGCCCAGCCACCAATCGAGATTAAAGTCTTAACGTTTGGATGGCGTTTTTTATACTTGTTGAGTAAGTTAAAATGGCCTTTGTAATTAAACTCGGGATCCATCTCAGCGCCTGTAACGCCCGGCCACTCTAATCCTGTTGCCGCGTTCGTCGCACTATTGGGGTCGCCAATAGAGACCTTGTTATTCGAATCAATATGCGCAAATGCATAATTGATGTGGGTAATTTTATCCCAAGGAATATCACTTGCGAGATAACTCGGCTGGCCATTTTTACCCGTGCGCCACGAAGTAAAGTAACCGATAACGCGGCGGGCGTGATCGCTACCCATTTTTTCGCGGCCCTGTTCATCGTACACATCGCAATATACTGAATCACCCACTAAACCTTCAGGACGGCAAGCCTCATTATCGGTTGGTGCTTGACCTACTTGGCCAATAACCGCCGTTGATAATGTTGTCAGGCCAAGATTATCAATCGCCTCAGCGGTGAAACGAATGTCGCCGTTTTCAATGGCTGTCCATTGTGCACTGTATGGCGCGGTTGCATCTTCAGCAACGAGCACACCGTTAGCATAAAAGCGCACGCTGGCCACATAGCCATCACTGTCAGTCGCAGTTGCTGCGAGTGATAACACCGTGCCTAAATCTGTTTGAAAGTTGGACTGCGGCGCGGTTAATGTCACGCTCGGCGCTTGATTAGCTGCGGCAACATTGAGTTTGATGATTGCCGACAAGCCGCTGGCATTGTGACTATCGTAGGCACGGGTTTGTAATTGATGCACACCGACTCCTGCAGCCTGCCACGTTGCCGAATAGGGTGCACTGTTATCAGTCGCAATCAATTGACTATCAAGATAAAACTCAACTTTAGTAATGCTATCACCCGTATCAGGATCGCTCGCATTCGCGGTAATGGTTACTGAGTCGCCAACATTGACAGCGCTGTCATTGACGGGTAACAAAATTTCAATCATAGGCGGTAAGTTTTCACTCGTAGGATTGATAACGGTTAGCACAACACTTTTCTCGGTCGTCGCACCTTTGTCATCGGTCGCTACCGCTTTAAGCTGGACACTGCCTATCGCATTAGTCGTCCAAGGGCTCGTTACCGCCTGACCATTGGCAAACCAATTTACGCTCGCAACGGTACCGTCAACATCAGATGCATCTGCCTGCAGCAAGACGACACCCCCTAAATTCACACTCACATTGTTTTGCGGCTGTAAGATGACCAGTGTAGGCGCTTGGTTTTGCGCTCCATCACACACGCCTTTGTTTTCCCATACGCCCCACTGCCCTGTTTGGCTTGGGTTTTCATTCTGGGTCCACCACTTATTTTGATAGAGATAATTATCGTAGGTTACAGGCGTGACGGTTGCATAGATTTGGCTACTGTTCCAAGG
>NZ_VXCT01000061.1:0-31867 GCF_052850535.1 Shewanella sp. 1180_01 | reverse complement strand
GGCCACCCAAGGACCCTGATTGTCGAAAATATTACGCACACCGCCGTATAAACGTAATTCAGCCTGACTTACGTCCATAGTGTAAGACACCGACAAATCGTGGGTGATATACGAGCTGTAGAATAGGAATGCAGGCGTTTCTGGATTGGCTACCGCAGTGGCATCGCCAGCATCGAGTTTGGCTTGGTTTTCGGCTTTCAGCACGTTCCACTCTTCAACTCTATCGTGGCTATCGACCATGGCACTTTTATACTTAGCGCTCCAACGTACACGCCAATCATCATTGCTCCAGGTTAATGAGATTGAACCTCTGTCCTCAAAAATCCCGCTGGCAAGCTCACCCACATAGTCATCTTCAACTAAACCATCGGCGCCATAGTAGCTAGTGCTGAATTCCAACACATGGGTCCAATTAGTTTTTAAGCTGAGCTCACCGTAACCGTCTAATTGCCACTCGTAAGCCATGGCGATATCAACACCACGGGTGACAATGTCATTCAGGTTCTGTTCCTGTTGGATAACCTGGGTGATTTGCCCTTCAGTATCGCGGCTGATGACCTGACAGTACTCGTTATCGGCGCCATAGGGATTACTCGAGTTATAACATTCGGCCAGAATATCCTCGTTGCTTAGTGAACCAATGGCGTCGGTAACTTTGATATCGTAATAATCGACCGCCAGATTAAAACCTTCGAGGAAGGCTGGCGCCATGGTAAAGCCTAAGGTATAGGTATCCGCGGTTTCCTCGGTAAGGTTTTCATTACCAGCGTTCGGCGAGTATTTAGAACCGCCCGCATCTTCAAAGACACCGTTAGTCGCAATTGCGGCTGCTATACCAGGGTCTTGGCGACAACTATCATGTCCAGCCCCTGTAGAGGTTGCTGTTACCCCATCACAAATATCGCGAATACTGTCGTAATCTCCACGGGGTGGAGAAATCAGCTCGGTAATATTCGGCGCACGTTGCGAGCGAGAGTAGTTAGCTCGTAGGGCATAGTTGGCAATAGGCTCCCACAGGATACCCGCACGATAGCTCGACATTAAGTCGATGTTTTTCTGACTGTAATCGGCAAGACGTAATGACAAGTCTAGGTCGAGCGTATTAGCAAAAGCCTCATCCCTTAACAAAGGAAGATTCGCTTCACCAAAGGCTTCCCATACTGTCACATCCCCTTCAAAGGGCGGCACATCGTTAAACGTTATCGCATCGCCACGCATCGCTTTATCGGTATCGACGGCTTGAGTATCACGGCGATATTCGACCCCGAATGCCGATTGCACGCCACCCGCAGGCAATTCAAACAATTCGCCGGAGATAAATCCTAGGGCATTAAATTGCGTGATATCCGTGTTGATATAAGGATTGGCACGGATATAGTCCGCCCCTTCCTTACTGATTGAACCTTCACCAAAGATATTGACGGGAACACAGCCCTCGGCCCTTGCCTCTTCACTGGCACATTGGATAGTCACACCGTCGGCGGCGTATTCAGCATCCAGAGCATATTGCAGACGACGAATACTGATCTCATTGCTGCGGCGCTGACGCTGTTCAAACTTACCGTAACCCAGTGAGGCATCCCAGGTCCAAGTTTCAAATAAGTTGCCCTGCAATCCCGCCCAAGTACGCAAAGTAGTACGCTCGTTATCACTCTCAACGGGCCCAACTTCTTGGAAGCGGCGATCCCAAGTGATGCTCTTGCCTGCTGTTGCAGCAATTTCGGCTGGCACATAAGGATTGTTTGGTGAAATACTGCCCGCAGCAATAGTGCCAGGAAGCCCTGTTACAGGGTCGATATAGAGTTCAGTGTCGTTATAGTCTTGGCCTTCGGCATCGGTACGACGAAACGCGTTATTGCGGCTAAACTGCACTTGCACATTCGCGCGCACATCGTCACTGAGGTCATAGTTCATTTTGACCGCCGCGGCCAAGGTATCCTCAGGGACCTTTAATAAACCTGTGGTGTAACCGTTATAACCATCGCGCTCTTCTTTAAAATCAGTTTTAAGCTCAGTGCCATCGTACCACCAAGAGTTTGATTTAAAGCGGCCACCGACGATGTCATTGCTGCGCTCGCGCCAATCGTCTCGGGTAATATCGCGCATACACTGGTCGCCATCGACAGTGTTCATGGCATTACACATTTGCTTTTCATCGTAGGCAAAACTTGACTCGTACAGGGCTCTTTCCCTGTCGGTCGCAAATAACCCATGTTGCTTATCGTAAGTCGCACTGGCGAAGATATAACCTTTATCGCCATTAAAATCAGTGCCATAACCTACATCGACTGTGGTTTCACGACCACCACCTTCGGTGGTTTCGCCGCCACGGGCGTTAATCTCAAAGCCCGTCTTGTTCTGTTGAGTGATAATGTTCACCACCCCAGCAATCGCATCGGAACCATAAACAGCCGACGCCCCGCCAGTAATGATTTCGACCTTATCGACCATAGCGGCAGGAATGGTGCTTAAGCTGACATAGTTACCGCTATAACTGTTTGATACAACGCGACGACCATCGATCAAGGTCAGAGTGCGGTCTGTACCTAGGTTACGTAAATCAATGGTTGAAAGACCCGTATTTTGCACGCTCGATTGGCTATTTGTACTGCTAACGCCTTCTGCTAATGCAGGAATTTGGTCAACTAGAATATCCGCCAATGATCCAATACCGCTATCGGCGATATCTTTCGCATCTAAGCCCTGCAGTGGGGTGCTAAGTGAAAAGCTGTCACGCTTAATCCGCGAGCCAGTGACAGTCACTTTTTCGATGCTTTCTTGTTTATCCGCTACCTCGACTTCAACCCGATTAGCTCTTTCATTCACCGCATTCACTTCAATCGTATCGGCAGCCCAGGCTACCGAAGGAGCAATACCAAACATTGATGCTTGTATTGCTAAGGTCAATAGTTTCTTCTTCATCATTCCCACCTTCACTTTTAGGCATCGCAAACCATTTTTGTTGTTGTTTGGCACTGTTACTTGAATTAATCCAAAAGCCTTAGTCAGCGATTTTTCTTCAAGGACTTTGGTTTAATCATGGCTAGCAACACAGAAACACATAATTAACATTTAAGTAACTCAACCCTTTTACTTTGCCTAGTAATGAGCGACAACGAAATACCCCTCGTTTATTTCCCCGTTTTATATCTATTAAATATCTATTTATTTGTTTTCAATGATTTATAAGAAAAAAGAATAATTCGACGACTTGATACGCAAGATGTGAGGGAAAAGCAATCCCTCAATCACTAGGTTGCCATCTATACAACCTATGCAGGTAAAAACAAAAATGGCTAATATCCCAGGAAATCCGCTCATTGACGCAATAAGCCATGATCAAAAATGCACAATATGAAAACCCATCTATGCTTGATCACAGTTGTGCCATGTAAACGAACTAAAGTGATTGTTAACTAAGCAGTAAAGACACAATACTCTGATTGTGATGGCCAGCTTTGGCATGAACAATCTGTGCGTGCAAAACTTTAATTAAGGGAATGGTTATTTATCTAGCTAAACTTAACCAGCGAGATAAACAAGGGGTTATGTAATGGCGTCAAAAGCCACACAGACATAAATCGGCTAAATAGGAAACCAATCAATGAATATGTCACAAAAAATGGCGGCGGAATTTCTTGGCACCTTGTGGTTAGTCCTTGGAGGCTGTGGCAGTGCGGTACTTGCCGCTGCATTTCCCGAGGTGGGCATTGGCCTACTCGGTGTCGCACTTGCGTTTGGCTTAACGGTTCTGACTATGGCGTTTGCAATTGGCCATATTTCAGGTTGTCACCTAAACCCAGCGGTGTCATTCGGCCTTTGGGCTGGTGGACGTTTTCCCGCATCGGAGTTACTGCCTTATACCATTGCCCAAGTTGCGGGCGGGATTGCAGGCGCGGGCATCTTGTATCTTATTGCTTCTGGACAGGAAGGATTTTCACTTGCGGGTGGATTTGCCTCTAACGGTTTTGGTGAACATTCACCGGGTGGCTACAGTATGCTGTCGGTCATGATTTGCGAAATCGTTATGACACTGTTCTTTTTGATCATTATTTTAGGTGCCACCGATGAACGCGCGCCAAAAGGGTTTGCCCCGATTGCCATAGGTCTAGGCTTAACCTTGATCCACCTTATCAGTATTCCAGTGTCCAATACTTCGGTAAATCCTGCTCGCAGTACAGGTCCTGCGTTATTTGTCGGTGACTGGGCGATATCGCAACTGTGGTTATTCTGGGTAGCACCGATTGTCGGCGCCATTTTGGCAGGCTTTATCTATCGCTACTTCCGCTCGGCGGAATAAACACCCAAGATCTAACACAACAGCGCCCTCTTGGCGCTGTTGTTCTTTTTCTAATCCCGCTCTAATGTTACCATTTAGCCAACTGGTGAATTTTGCTGTGCCCTAGGTTTTTCATTAGCGGTACGACAGGCTTCGCCCTATTCAAGCAAAAGAGATATTTTTCATGAGCAAGACTGTTAAAACCCTCGCTGAGACAGCAGCAATGACACCAGAAGCCCGTTACGATTACCTCGTTGAGCAAGTCAAAGAACATAAAGTTCTTTGGACATTACAAGACCAAGACGGTTGCGTAATGCTGACCACTGAAGAAGAAGATTGCATTCCAATGTGGCCAACCGAAGAAGCGGCTGAATCTTGGGCTGTGGATGAATGGAGCGATTGCCAAACATTAGCGATCCCATTCGATGAATTTCACGAAAGATGGGTGCCAGGCATGGAAGATGACGACCTGTTCGTTGCCGTGTTCCCAGTATTAGATGATTTAGGTGTGGTTATCCCACCTTATGAGTTAGATCAACGATTAGCACCTAAGCAAAGCCATTAATCTCAATCGCTAAGTGAGAATGTCTATGAGCGAGCAAGAATCGGCGATACCGACACCTAAGGCTGACGCGGCCGTGAGTTCACGTTTACCCAAACGACTGATCGCCCTGCTGCTAGTGTATGTTGTTGCGTCCGTGAGCGGCTTAGTCGCTAAACAAGGCGTGTTATTTTGTCTACTGACACTTTTAATGGTGATTGCCATTATTGGTCGACAAAAGGCGGCGCTTATCATGCTGCGTGGCTACACAGTCGTGCAGCTTGGCTTGATTAGCATGTTGCCAGTGATTATGTACGATCCCGGCAATTTAGTGGTAGGCCCGACGACGGTGCATTTAGGTGAATGGCAGGGTAAACTGCCTGACTATGTGATTTTTATCGCGTTAATCATCTTGTCATTACTGCAAGTCTGGGTCGCTTTTGATAAAAAGGTAAAGGCGTGGTTTAAACCTAAGCTTAACCTGAACATCATGAGTTAAGTTCGTAGCATACTGAATTTTGCCCAACAAAAAGCCGTCATTGCGACGGCTTTTTTGATCTCACTTCACACCTTAAAGGCGCTAAGTGAGCAGTCTTTATAGAGAAACTCTTTACACAGAGAAACTGGCACCACAGCCACAGGTCGTGGTTGCGTTAGGGTTTTTCACGAAGAAGCGAGAACCTTCGAGTCCTGAAGTGTAATCCACTTCACCACCGACTAAATATTGTAGGCTCATAGGATCGACAACCAAGAGAACGCCTTGTTTTTCTATCGTAAAATCGCCGTCATTGACCTTTTCATCAAAGGTAAAGCCGTACTGAAATCCAGAACAACCACCACCAGTCACATAGACTCGTAGCTTAAGTGCAGGATTTTGCTCTTCTTCCAGCAAACCTTTCACCTTAGCGGCTGCCGCATCGGTAAATTGGATTGGCATTGCTGTATCAGCTTGATCAGTCATTACTACCTCTTACATCAGTTTTCTGGGGCAAATTATCCTTTACCTGACTGTTTTGTTCAAGTATTACCCGTGGTTCTTTTTCACCCTGTAATAACTCAGGGGCACTATAGACATGTTCTGTCTGCGAATTCTTGGTCCAGCGGCTCGAAGGCACCAGCACTTTGACTTTCACTTGCTGTAAACTAAAGCCTGCAGGAACAGTGACCTTGGTATCTATGACCTGAAAATAGCGAAAATCAAATTCCAACTTAGAACCCGTGAGTTTGTTCACACTCAAGCTAACGGATTTACCCTCCTGCACGCCAATTAATGTCAATTCGACTCGACCTTGAATCGCTTGCTTGCGCTTTTGCAGCTGAGTTAATACCAGTTTGAGATTGTACTCATCGGCTAAAACGCCCGGCGTCATTTCAAGTCCGTGGATGGCGACACCTTCGGCATTATCATCCGGTGTCATAATGCTACGGTAAAACGCCAGCTCATGTTCCAATTCTTTTTGCTTTTTCATCTGCTGGCCAAACATATCTTGCATTTGGGCGTTAGCCTCACGCTCGACGGACAGCTCTAAATTTCGGGTCGCTAGCAATTGGGTCTGTGTTTCTAATTCAGCACTCAAACGTTGGGCTTTGCTGCTGATGTGTTTAACCACGGGCTCATCGCTGCTTAGTAGCAGAAAACTTATCCAAGCCCCAAAAAGAATAGAAACTAACACTAAAAGCGATAAATACACTGAAGATGGACGATACTTGAGATCCATCACTTGCAGCCGATCTAGCCAACGATGATAATTTGGCATTAGGTAACAGCCCCTTATATAAAATACAATCAACTCAAGAACGAGTTCGATACAATACAACTCAGGCCAATGCAGTGCAATTAACGATAAATAAAGTCGCTATTCAACATGCCATAGTCACAGCCAAAAAGTATTTAACCAATGAGCTACGTGACCATTTATCCCAAGCGAGGATCAGTGCACAACTGTGCATACTGGCACTGCTGTTTGCCATTTTCGCATCCTGCGTGATCTTACTGTTTCGACTCTTGCTCGTTTGGGCCAATCATTACACCCAAATACAGGCGCTGGATTTTACGGGGAACGTCGCCGACTGGCGAGCCCTGTTACCACTTTTAGGCGCAATATTAATTTGGATTGTGGCTAAGCTAGGCTCCAAACGTTATAAGCGTATGGGAATAGCCTATGTGTTACATAGAGTTAAATTGCACTATGGTAAAATTCCGTTGCAATCTGCCGTAGGGCAATTTTTTCAAGCACTATTCGCCCTCGGCACCAATTTCTCCGTCGGCCGTGAAGGTCCTGCTATTCATCTGGGCGCTGTCAGTGCCAGTTTTCTCGCCGAAAAATTCAATCTTCCCGATAACAGTGTGCGCATTATGTGCGCCAGTGGCATTGCTGCAGGGATTGCCGCGACCTTCAACGCGCCCTTGGCGGCAGTGATTTTTGTTCTCGAAGTGATTGTCCGCGAATATAAAGTCCATTACTTCTTCCCGATTATGCTCTCCGCAATTTGTGGCGCGGTTTCAAGCCAATTAGTGTTTGGTAATGTGCACGAATTTGACCGTATTCAAGTGATCCACATTCCCTTAGATCACTACCCTATTCTTGCCATCGGCGGCGTGGTACTAGGCTGCGCTGCGGCGTTGTTTAATTACTCACTCTTAAAAGTTACTGCGACGGGGCAAAACTGGCCACTGATTTACCGACTATTATTGGCGGGCAGCGTCACCACCTTAATCGGTCTAGTGTTGCCGCAAGCCCTTGGCACAGGCGATCTCGCCATTAGCGAAGCCATTAGCCAACATCCAAGCCTGTTGCTGTTAATCGCCCTGTTATTTGCCAAAATCATTGCCACTATTGCGGCGATTGGCTTAGGTATTCCAGGTGGTTTGATTGGTCCACTCTATGGCATCGGCGCGCTGCTTGGGGCTATTTTGGCGCTGATCAGCGCCATCTTATTCCCGTCGATCGCTCCATATGTAGGGCTTTACACTGTGATCGGCATGACGGCCATGATGGGCGTGTGCTTAAGCGCGCCGCTGGCGGCGTTAGTCGCCCTGCTAGAAATGACCAATGATGCCAGTATCATCCTGCCGGCGATGTTTGTGACTATTCCCGCATTTTTGATTGCCTATCAAGGCTTTAAGACTAACTCTATTTTCTTTAAACAATTAGAAATCATGGGGCTAGGCTATAAAGTTGCGCCAGTAAATTTAGCGCTGCAGAAAAAAGGCGTGCGAGCCTTGATGGATAAACGCTTTGTTATCGTCAATAACAACGATGAATTGTTACTCGAAGTGCTTAAACGGGCAGAAGGTCGACCTGTGCTGGTTCGCAATGCCGATGGCGTTATCGAAATGCTCAGCCTTGAAATGCAATCCTACGATGACAGTACCACGCTATCGCGCCATCCCATGCAAGGCTTAAGCGACAGCACCACGCTCAATGAGGCCTATTTACTCTTGTCACCCAAGCGCAGCGGTGAGGTGTTTATCTATCAAGATACGCCCGATAACGTGGTCGGAGTGATCAGTTGGTCGAACCTGCAACAAGAAATTCGCTTAGGCCAAGCCTAGTGCCAATTAATAACATCGATTTAAAACCTGATATCAATTTAAAATCTGATAGTGATGCAAAACCTAATATCGATGCCAAACCTAAGGTGGCAGATTAAAAGCTTTGGGCTTCATCGCAAAAATCTAACACAGTGGCAATGTGGCTATTTCGTTGCCCCTGTGCTTCTGCTACAATCGCGCCTCAGCCACCCTACATAACATCAGGGCAGATAAGCGCGATACCGCAGCTTAAAATGCCCCCTAGCAAATTGGAAAACAGGCTGATGAATCAGTTCGAAGGATCCCATATCCTCTCCGTAAACCAGTTAGATCTTGACTCAATCCAAACTATTTTTAATGTCGCTAGCCGTATGATGCCCTATGCACTTCGAGAGAAGCGCAATAATGTGCTCGATGGCGCCATTTTAGGTAACCTGTTTTTCGAACCCAGTACCCGTACCCGCGTAAGTTTTGGCTGTGCCTTTAACTTACTTGGCGGCCATGTGCGTGAAACCACAGGTATGGCTTCATCGTCTTTATCTAAGGGTGAATCCCTGTACGATACGGCGCGCGTGTTATCCACTTATTCCGATGTGATTGCCATGCGCCATCCAGACTCTTATTCAGTGAAAGAGTTTGCCGAAGGCAGCCGCGTCCCAGTGATCAACGGTGGCGATGGTTCGAACGAACATCCGACTCAAGCTCTACTCGATTTATACACTATCCAAAAAGAACTCAAATGTGCCGGCCGCGGTATCGATGGCATGCACATAGCAATGGTCGGCGACTTAAAATTTGGCCGTACCGTGCATTCACTATCACGCTTACTCTGCATGTATAAGAACATCAGTTTCACACTGATTTCACCTGCTGAATTAGCGATGCCTGATTATGTGATCTCCGACATTGAAAATGCTGGCCATAGCATCAAAATAACCGACCAGCTTGAAGGCCATTTAGATAAAGCAGATATTCTGTATCTCACTCGCATTCAGGAAGAGCGCTTCCCTTCACAGGAAGAAGCGAATAAGTATCGCGGCAAGTTCCGCTTAAATCGCAGTATTTACACTCAGCATTGCAAATCTAACACTGTCATTATGCATCCGCTTCCAAGGGATTCACGCGCGCAAGCCAATGAGTTAGATAATGATTTGAACAGCCACCCTAATCTCGCCATCTTCAGACAGGCGGATAATGGGCTGTTAATTCGCATGGCTTTGTTTGCATTGACACTCGGCGTTGATCATCAACTCGAAAAATATGAGTGTCCGGTTAATTGGTATTCACGTAAAGCCGATCGCTAGTTGGCTACAGACTTTAAGGACTAAACATGACCCGTTCCGAAGCGCTATTTGAACAGGCTAAAAAAACCATCCCCGGCGGCGTTAACTCTCCGGTTCGTGCATTTAATGGTGTAGGCGGTTCGCCCCTGTTTATTGAAAAAGCAAACGGCGCTTATATTTACGATGCCGATGGCAAAGCTTATATCGACTATGTCGGTTCTTGGGGCCCGATGATCCTCGGCCACAATCACCCTAAAATCCGTGCTGCAGTATTAGCGGCGGTGGAAAATGGCTTGTCTTTTGGCGCACCAACAGAACTTGAAGTTCAAATGGCCGAGAAAGTCATCTCTATGGTGCCTTCTATCGAGCAAGTTCGTATGGTGAGTTCAGGCACTGAAGCTACGATGAGCGCTATTCGTTTAGCACGCGGTTTTACTAATCGTGACAAGATCTTAAAATTCGAAGGTTGTTACCACGGCCACGCCGATTGCCTGTTAGTTAAGGCTGGATCTGGCGCGTTAACCTTAGGTCAACCTAGCTCACCCGGTATTCCTGAAGATTTCGCCAAGCACACCTTAACGGCTGTGTATAACGACTTAGATTCTGTCAGAACCCTGTTCGAGCAGTATCCAACTGACATTTCTTGCATCATCATCGAGCCCGTTGCTGGCAACATGAACTGCATTCCACCTATCCCAGGTTTCCTTCAAGGTCTGCGTGATATTTGTGATGAGTTCGGCGCCTTAATGATCATCGACGAAGTGATGACAGGATTCCGCGTATCACAAAGCGGCGCTCAAGGTTACTACGGCGTTACACCAGACTTGACCACGCTTGGTAAAGTGATTGGTGGCGGTATGCCAGTGGGTGCCTTCGGTGGTCGTAAAGATGTGATGCAGTTTATCGCACCAACGGGTCCGGTTTACCAAGCAGGAACGTTATCTGGTAACCCAATTGCGATGTCAGCAGGTTTGGCGCAAATGGAAGCCCTGTGTGAAGAAGGTCTGTACGAAGAGCTGAGCGCAAAAACCAAACGTATCGCTGAAGGTTTTAAAGCGGCGGCTGATAAGCACGGTATCCCAATGGCGATCAACTATGTTGGCGGCATGTTCGGTTTCTTCTTCACAGAACAACCGCAAATCACCCGTTTCGACCAAGTGACGCAATGCAATATTGAGCAGTTCCGTATTTTTTACCATGGCATGTTAGATGAAGGCGTGTACTTGGCACCGAGCGCTTATGAAGCCGGTTTCCTGTCTATGGCCCATGGCGAAGAAGAACTGCGCTTGACCTTAGAAGCGGCTGACCGTGTATTAGCGAGCATGAAAGCGGCAAGCTAAACCTAGATTTTAGGGTTGCTACACCTTAAAAATAACCAAGGGACGCAATAGCGTCCCTTGGTTTTACTGAGATTTAGCTAGCTTTATGATCCAGTTAGCTTTGTTTGTCGTTAGTAGCTATCAGACTTTTTAGAACCTAAAGCCGATTTAAATATGATCACCGCTACAACGAACTGTATGGTCAAATTGATATGCTCAATGGCGAGCTCAGGCTGACTCATCACGCCCAGCGCTATTAGCTGCTTGCCAGAATACGTTAACCAAACCACTGAGCCCAAAAGCAAAAGGCTCCGAATAACAAATGTCATTTACCTCTACTCCAAAAACACAACATCCGGTGTTAACACAACATCCTGTGCCTAGATAAGAAAACAGCCACAAGATAGCGCTCACTTTGTATCCAGTCAAGATTTTGGCAAAGACATTTTTGTGACACGCTAATCGATTAAGCCATTAGAGGTCAGTAACAAAGGAAAGTGTGGAAAAGCAACACTACTCAGGCCGCAGCATTCATGAATATCTTGCTGAACAAAAATTAATTGAAGGATCGACAAACTGACTGCTTAGACTTTAATCGTAGATCTCACTTTTAACCTAGTAATCAAATCAAACAATACAGTTAATAAAACTGATAAATATGAATTTTTCGATATATAAAACCAGTTTACTACCAAAAAGCATGAGATCAACATCACAAAGCAGCAGCAAATTGAGTCACAGCTAACAGTTGCGTTCTTTAGCCCATTATGTTCTGATCCGCACGCGCTAACACGGCTGGCTTAATTCAGCCTTGATATGCTCAATCTTTAGGTTGACTCAAGTCGCCCTACGACATTAAAACAGCAGTTGGAATTGCAGTTATGTTAAATACCTTTCTCATCATACTGGCCGTGCTCGCATTGCTCAGTATTATTTTCGAAGAAGTGACCCACCTTAATAAAGCAAAAACCACCTTATTCTTTGGCTGTATTTCTTGGGTAGCGCTGTTTATGGCTGCTGGAGAACCGGCCCACGAGAAACTCGTTGCCCATCAACTCAATGAAAATTTGCTCGAAATTGCCACACTCTGGCTCTTTCTGATGTCGACCATGACCTTCGTAGCGTATTTGAACGCTAAAGGCATGATCCAAATCATGGTGCAAAAGCTGTTCCCGCAGAAAGTGTCGGTGCGCATGTTGATGATCCAAGTTGCCCTGTTTGCACTCGTGCTCTCGGCATTTTGTGATAACGTCACTGCGACGTTAGTGTCATTAGGTTTATTAACCACCTTTAAACTCGACAAACAAATGCGCCGCAGAATGGCAGTGTTGATTATCTTCGCAGTGAACTCAGGCGGTGTCGCTTTGATCACCGGCGATGTGACAACATTGATGATCTTCTTAGGCGGCCATGTGCATATGTCCGAACTGCTGATGTTGTTTATCCCATCGGCCGTGAGCGTGATTTTGTTGGCAACCCTGTTCTCACTCAAAGCCGAAGGCGTGGTGAGCACGACACCCATCAAACACACCTATCAAACCGTTGATGTCATGATTGCCCTCGTGTTCTTCTGCACGATTTTAATGACAATGTTACTGAACATATTGTTTGGTATCCCGCCAGTGCTGACCTTCCTAACGGGTCTGTCAATCATGTTCCTGATTGGCCACACCACGCGTAGCGATAAAGAAGAAATCAAAATCCTTGAGTATATTCGCCAAGTTGAATACGACACCCTGTTGTTCTTCTTAGGTATTTTACTGCTCGTGGGTATGCTTAAAGAAATCGGCACCTTAGACATGCTGACCGAAGCTTATACTATGTTTAATCCAAACATCTCTAACTTCGTCACAGGTATCGGCTCAGCCTTGATTGATAACGTGCCATTAACAGCTGCATTGTTAAAAGCAAGCCCAGTGCTAAATACCCCTGAATGGCTTGGCTTGACCTATAGCGTTGGCGTAGGTGGCTCACTGCTGATTATCGGTTCTGCATCGGGTATTGTAGCCATGAGTAAAGTGAAAGAACTGACGTTTGTGAGTTATTTAAAATACGTTCCAGCACTTTTCCTTTGCTACAGCGTAGGTTACGCACTAACCCTATTCTTAGCCTACAGACTGTTTGATTAAGTTGAGATTCATTAAGATCAAAAAAGGCGCCTAGGCGCCTTTTTCATTTCTACTCTTTAGCTATGACTAGCACAGATAACCGCTAGCATTACTCATCGTAAAGCCAGATTAAATTGCTGGCACTTTAAACTGAGTACCTTGAATATCTAACACTATGTCCCGTGGACGAATGGAGATAATCTTCAGCTTACCCGCAATCATATCCCCTTCCTGTAACTCTGCACCGTCCACATTCAGCCACCTTTGGGTCGGATCGCTGGAATAAACATGGGCGACAATATTAAATTCTGGCACTTGTAATTGCAGCCCGGCAGGTAGTTGACCGTATTTTGGGATATCATCTGCAGCCGTTTTAGGAATAGGATCTAATTTTGCTTCAGTGACATTCGTCTCCGCCGCATTGGTGTATTCCACATCCTTTAACGCACTTTGAAAGGAAGCCACTAACTTATCTTCATCGCGACTTTTGTTGGTTTCTAAACCGACATCTTCCGCCGCCGCACTCACTTGCTGACGCAGCGCCTCAAGACTCGCAAGACCCGACTCATTGGCATTAGCGCCCAACATCATAGGTTGCTGTGTTTGCGTGTCTGTAGACATAGACGCAACTTCGCGACTTGCGGCGTCCACTTGGGCTGAAGTCGACATATAGTCTCCGTAGCTGGAATCACTATTATTCGGATCGCTGTTGTTAGGAACACTATTTTTGGGAACACTGTAACTTTGAACAGCATTGCTGTTCATATTCGCGCTAGAAGCCTGAGGCGAATTTGCTACTGCCCCGCCCTGATATTGCGATGATGCCGTTAACTCGGGCAAAGTCTGTGCCCGAGGCAGCGCCACTTTGCCTGCGAGTCGAACACCGGTATTAGCACTGCCCTCAGATTGCGGCTGAGCAACCGATTCTGTCGAGACAGTCTGAAGCTCACTTTTAGCCACTGTCGAAGCTGGTAATGAAGATGCAGTTGGTGGCAATACCTTTGCCACAGCCACATTATTAGTTGAAGCATGCTCGGTTGAAATATGTCGAGTTTGGTCCCATAAACTTAATCCCCAAGCGACGCCAATTCCGGCGGCGACAGCGACGACAAGTAAGGACAACTTGCCTATCGGCACGCCTGATTTACGTGGCTGCGGGTAATTCGCCCTTGGCGTCATCACTGCATCGGGTAAAGGCGATTGTTGCTGTTGTTTATTGCGGGTCACGGCATCGAGTAAAATGGACATCAGCTGCGCGCCCCATTATCGGTTAAACGTGGACCTTGCTGACTTAAATACAAATTTAATCTCACTAATGTCTGATTTCCGGCAATACCATCGGCTTTTAAGCCATGCTGACTTTGGAAGCTTTTAAGATCATTTTCCAGTTGCACATCGAATTGATTGACCCTGCGAGTATTGCGATTATTCACATGGGCTAAGGCATTCTCTAACCATTGCAGTTGACCTGGACTCGATTTTTGACTGATATCCATCATAGGTAAATTCGGTGCTTGCCATAGGATTTCGAAGGTGCCACTGAAATGTTGATTGAACCAAGCTCTATCAACCCACAGTTGTTGTTCACCTAACTGCATCAGCAACTGCTCACCATCCACTGCAATCACAGCGCCATAAAAATCCTGTTGGTTATCATCAACCAAATACACCACGGCTGGATAATTAAGCCGAGTCAGTGACATCCAGTTACCCTGCTGCTGATAACAAGACAATCCTTGCTCAACCGCAGATTGGCAGGCGGTTAAGCCTTTATAGGGTACTTTGCCCCACACGCTAAACAAACCCGCAAAGGCGGTATCGATATCGCGACTCTGATTAATCGCATCATTAAGTAAGCGCTGATTGGGATCTGGAATAGACACCTGATTGCTTTGCTGATCTACGGGTTGTACTAACTTGCTGATCCCTTCGGTCGCGCTCAAAGCTTGAGTGTTTGATGCAGCAACATTTACTGACGCAGACTCAAGGACCATACTAGACGCTAACGCGGCATTGACAGGCTTGTCGGTAAATAGCCAATAGGAAATACCAAAAGCGACAAATAACGCCGCAGCGGTCGCTGTCGGCCAAAGATACCTATTCTGAGTCGGCTCCTCTTCACCTAATACTTCAGCCGCAGCTTGCCGCACCATATGATGATCGATGGGCACCCGCGATTGCGCATAGCCCGCCATCAGCGAGCGTTCACATAAGAGGTTAATTAATCGAGGGATGCCGCCACTGTACTTTTGCAACATCTTAACGGCTTTGCGGGTAAACAAAGGTTCAAATCGTCCCGCGACTTGCAAGCGATGCAACACATAAAGCGCGATTTCATCTTCATTTAGCGGTAATAAATGGTAGCGAGCAGTGATCCGCTGGGCTAACTGACGCAGCTCTTGGCGCTTCAATAACAGCTGTAATTCTGGCTGACCGATTAAAATGACCTGCAGTAACTTCTTAGTGTCCGTCTCAAGATTAGTCAGAAGGCGCAGTTGCTCCAGCACTTCAGGGCGTAAATGCTGCGCTTCATCGATAATGAGCACGGTATTACGACCTTTGCTGTGGTTGTCCAATAAAAAACGACTCAAGTGGTCGGTCAACTGCTTGAGTGTGGGATTGTCTCCGTAGGAAATCTTAAGCTCATCGCAAAGCGTGGCGAGCAACTCGAGCTCAGTTAGCGATGGATTAAGGATAAATGCGGTGTCGGTATTATCGGGCAATTGCCCAAGTAAACAGCGAGATACCGTCGTTTTACCCGTGCCAACTTCCCCTGTTAGCAACACAAAGCCGCCCGTTTCCCCTAACCCGTATGTTAAATGGGCCAATGCCTCTCTGTGCCTATCACTCAAAAATAAATAATGGGGATTGGGTGCAATCGAAAAAGGGTTATCGCTGAGTCCGTAAAAGGCCTTGTACATACCACCAATCATCCTAATTTAAAAATAACGCCCCACGTTAAAGCGTCCCAATGTTATTGTCAAAATATCCGCAACATCAATGTGACACATAAGTGCGCAAATATCTCGCGACGACTTTATCTATCACCTTAATGGGCATGATAAGCTATGTTTATGACACATTAGCCGAATCTTGCCTGTGAAAATATATCTCGTCGGCGGTGCTGTGCGTGACAGCCTGCTCAATCTCCCTATCAAGGACAAAGATTACCTCGTCGTTGGTGCGACTCCAGAACAAATGTTGCAACTGGGATACCGCCAAGTCGGTAAAGATTTCCCAGTATTTCTGCATCCTAAAAACCAACAAGAATATGCGTTAGCCCGAACAGAGCGAAAAATTGCACTGGGTTATGGTGGTTTTAGCTGCCATGCCAGTCCCGATGTGACTTTAGAGCAAGACTTGTTACGTCGAGATCTGACCATCAATGCTATCGCCCAAGATGAAAAGGGCAACTTATACGATCCTTTTAATGGCATTGAGGATATTAACGCGCGCCTATTGCGCCATGTGTCAGATGCTTTCGTTGAAGATCCGCTTCGCGTATTGCGTGTCGCCCGCTTTGCCGCAAGGTTTCATGCCTTAGGATTTCACATTGCCGCAGAAACTCTGGCACTGATGCGCCAAATTAGCGCAAGCGATGAGCTTAACGCGTTAACAGCGGAGCGAGTTTGGCAAGAAGTCGATAAAAGCTTAGGCGGACCTCACCCTGAGGTCTTTTTCGAGGTACTCCACCAATGCGGCGCCCTTGAAGTACTCTTTCCTGAGATTTTTGCCTTATTTGGCGTTCCTCAACCAGAAAAATGGCATCCTGAAATTGATACTGGTGTGCATACTTTAATGGTGCTCGCCCAAGCCACTCTTCTGACTGATGATAAAAGCGTTCGTTTTGCCGCTCTCGTACATGATTTAGGCAAAGCCCTCAGTCCAAAAGAGCATTTACCTAAACATCACGGTCACGGCCAAAAGGGCTTGCCGCTGATAAAAGCGCTCTGCACCCGCTTACGAGTGCCGAACGAAACCCGCGATCTTGCGTTACTCGTCAGTGACCAGCATCAAAACGTCCATCAGGCCTTCGAGCTTAGAGCCGAAACGATCGTAAAAATATTCGATAAAGCTGACTTTTGGCGTAAGCCAGAGCGCTTGACGCAGCTTATATTAGCCTGCACCGCCGATATGCGTGGTCGCACAGGATTTGAAAACAACCCCTACCCTCAGGGTGAATATTTAACTCAATGCTTCATTGCCGCCAATAATGTCGATATTGCCGCCATTATTGCCGCAGGTTTCCAAGGCGCAGAGATAAAGCAGGCGTTAAATTTACGTCGAATTGAAGCGGTCAGTCAGTTTAAACAAAAAATGCAAACTAAACTGCCGACGGATGAACAGTAATTTGTAAAGGATTTGTAAGTGGCGCATCACTTTATAGTGAAAAATACCCTCTTTTACGATTAGAAATGTCGATATAACTTATAAAAAAAGCTTTTAAAAAAAATTTATATGCCTATAGTGGTTAAACACATTAATATTCGTAGCAAATTAAAATAGCTATGTCATAATTAGGCAGTTTCGCTTACAAAGTAACGAAACATTCAAATCCAACCTATTTTAAGGGATTTTTTACAATGAACAAAAAAGTACTGATGATTGCTGGTTTAGCAATGACTGCCCTACTAGGTGGTTGCGCGAACACTACTGCTCTGGAAGAAAGCGTTGCAACTCTGGGCAACAAAGTTGATCAATTGTCAGCTGATGTTGGTTCTCTGAAATCAGAGCAAAGCAAACTGTCTGCAGACGTTAAAGATGCAAAAGCAGCATCTATGGACGCACAAGCAGAAGCTAAACGCGCAAACGACCGTTTAGACAACGTTGCTTCTCGTTACAAGAAGTAATGAAAGGTAATTTAGCTTACTATTTAGTAAGTTAAGACAAAAGGCTTAAGAAAGATGAAAGCGTTAAGCACATCAATCTAAGCCTTTTTTTATGCCTGTCATTCAAGGTATTGATACTCAAAATTGTCAATCCACTAATACAAAAACGCTAAATTGACTTTAAATCTCCAAACGCATCTTTAAAGGTTATCCCCCAATCTCCTTAAAAAGTTAACTTTTGTATGCGCCTGTATAAACGGATCCCATTCGTCTTTTAATTAAAACCTTCGTTATTAATCTAAGCTTCTCATTTAAACTTTTAAGTATTCTTAAAAGTCAGTCTCGTTTATCTTAAAAATGGTTTTTTATAAAATAATAATATTTCTCTTTTAAAGAAAAGCTATTGACAAAAATCGAGGCTACATGGGAAACAAAGGCGATAAGAAGGTTGTATTTGTCACAGAACAAATAGGCCTAAAGTTAAAAATAATAACAGCTTCGGCCCATCCAACATAAAAGCAACATGAAAACGTCAAACAGAATCATAGACTTGAGTAATATAGCCTTTTAAAGCATCTAAAAACCATCGAACTAAGTCTATGAATTGGCTTAAAATCAACCGCATCAACTGCAGATTTTAACCTATAGCGATTCAACCACGCGTTTATGTGCTGAGACTAATACATAGTCAATTTCCAACGACTCAAAATGATTAGCTTGAATATCGTGCTTCATCTTGTCAGTTGCACGCCACGCATAAGGCGCCATATCCAATAGCGTTAATGCCTGCTCACCGGTAACAGATAAGGTGAAGCTCAGTGCCTGAGTGTCTTTTACCGATAATGCAGAGGGCAAATTCACTTTGAAAGGTTTTTCAGCCAAGTCAGGATAAATATATTCCCTGAGTTGCCATAGGTGTCGTGGCCCAGGCATAACCAGTAACATGGTCCCATCGTCTTTCAATATCCTAACAGACTCTTTTCCCTTTAACGGCCGATCAATAACAGTAATAAAATCCACACAATTATCGATAAAGGGTAATTTTTTAGAAGAGCTTAAACACAAGATCCCAGGAGTCTGCGCCTTCGCGGCAGCAAAAATGGCATTTTCTGCGTCCGCTACGCCCACGTACTGGACGTTTAGCGGATTTTCGACCTCAGCCAGCTTGGAAGCTAAAGCACGCAAGAAGAAGCCCTCAGCGCATTCATAATCCAATAAACAAGCATCAGGCGTAATAGATCCAGTGATTATCTCAGCCAGTTTATCGATCAAAGGCGAAAATATGCCTGATTCGAGTAGAAAACGCTTAGCTCTAACTTGCTCGCGCGAATCACCAGTCGGCTTTTGGCGTTGTGGTTTAGTAAAAACCCAATAGCCTTGCTCATTCCGATCAAAGTGATGCTTATTGACACAATAAAAACCTTGGGAGGCTTTGTGTTGTTTTAACACAAGTCCGCAGGTTGGACACTGATATTCGAGACCCATATAAAGCTCCAAAAAAAAGTTAAGCTTCAGAAAATGAGGAAGCTCCAAAAACAAAAATCGGGTACATGACCCGATTCTATTATTTATTATCTCACTATGATGACCAAACTCGCGTGGCTAGAAGAAGATAAATCCACACAAGACTGCACCCAGTGCTAAACGATAGATCACAAACGGGGTCATTCCCATGCGGCTGATGATTTTTAAGAAGTAATGAATACAGGCATAAGCTGCAACAAACGAAATCAGAGTTCCTAGGATTAACGCTTGATAATCAATCGGAAGCTCACTTTTCGCCAGATCTTTACCCACTAAAATCGCCGCACCTAAACTCACAGGAACTGACATTAAGAATGAAAAGCGGGCCGCTGCATCACGACTTAAGCCTAACATTAGCGCCGCTGTCATAGTGGCCCCAGAGCGCGAAGTCCCTGGGATCAAGGCCAATGCCTGCGCGAAACCAATTAACAAGGCTTTACGCCAGCCCGTCTGATAAACCGTTAAATCGCGGCGCGACATCTTATCGGCCCACCACAACAATAAACCAAATACGACGGTAGTGACCGCGATAACCTCAGCATTACGTAGGTGAGTCGCGATAAAATCCTTTGCCAGAAAACCAAAAAACACCGCTGGCAAGGTCGCCAGAATAATCCACCACGCCAACTTGCTGTCTTCGGATTGTTGACCTCTGAAAATGCTCGCAATCCAAGCATTAAACATAGTCCATAACTCGTGTCTGAAATAAATTACCACAGCAAATAACGAACCTGTATTCACCGCCACATCGAAGGATAAACCTTGATCTTCCCAACCTAAAAGCTGTGCGGGTAAAATTAAGTGGGCAGAACTAGAAATAGGTAAAAACTCGGTTAGCCCTTGAATAAGCGCTAAAATAATGACCTGAAACGTATCCATGACAATCCTATCAATAAATTAAAACGTCAGCCCTGGGGGCCATTCAAACGTCACAGGCCAAAGTCGCTGTGAATTTTTGTCATACTCTTGCCACAAACGTGCATAGCTTTTATCTACCACGGGATGAATCAATTCCGGCGTTAACTCGGCTAATGGCCATAACACAAAGGCATTATTGACTATCTCAGCACGGGGCAGCACAACAGGCGTTTGGCATACCACATGGTCATAAAGCAGCAGGTCCAAATCTAAGGTTCTTGGGCTAAATTTCTTTGCCCCGGCAAGCCGGCCGTGATTCTGCTCGATTTGCTTAAACTGTGCAACTACCGCCGCTATATTAAGATCCGTTTCAGCGCTAGCAACCATATTCAAAAAATTAGTGCCACTGAAACCTACCGCTTCACTTTCATACATAGAAGAGAGGCGCAGCGGCCCGAAACACGCTCGCAGCGATGTTAATCCTGCTTGCAGATGCTGTTCAGGCTCGATATTGCTACCCAGACTGATATAAATACGTGCCATGCTAATGTCCGATTTATCTGAAGATAAACACTATTTCTCAATCAACAGCGCAGTTGATCAAGTACTCATCTAACGTGAACGTTCAATCTCGACGCCAACCGAAGCTGCAGTCGCTACCGCGCCTGGCTTCATCACGACAACTTTCACCCAAGTCACGTTAAATTCTTGAAGTAGGCAATCGGCCACTCGCTCGGCAACCGTTTCGATTAACTCGATTGGATGCTCAGTAACAAGTTGGGTTAATCGATTGGAAACTGTCTCATAGCACAGCGCATATTGATAATCATCCGTCGCTGCGGCAGGTTTGTTATCCCACGCCATGTCTAAGTCTAATAACAGGCTCTGATGGATTGTCTTTTCCCACTCATAGACACCAATCACAGTATCAATGCGCAATTGCCGTATAAGTACCTTATCCATGCTTTCTCCAACTAACTGACTACTATGAGGTCTGATAAGCTAAAAGCGATCCTAGCTGTATAATCCGCAATCTTCTGACAGATAACTAATTTACTTTCTACTCGAGCCAATCCACAGTAGGATAACGCCCTAAAAGGATTTGCTCATTCAGAAAATATCTCAGCCCTAACTAGGCGAGTTATCGCACAAACCTAAAGCGGGATTGGCAACTGAGTCAGCTTTTTAAATTGTTGCGCGATAATACCTTAAGACGCGTAAGGAAACCAATGTGAGTCCATTAACACAGACACTTTTGATGATTTTGGCCGCCTATTTGGCGGGTTCAATCTCAAGTGCCGTGCTGGTTTGTAGGATGAGAGGTCTACCCGATCCAAGATTGCAAGGTTCAGGCAATCCAGGAGCCACCAATGTACTAAGAATTGGCGGCGCGAGTTCGGCTGCCATGGTGCTGTTTTTCGACATGCTCAAAGGTGCAGTGCCTTCTTATTTAGCTTATCTCATGGGCATAGATGCAGTGTCACTCGGGCTCATCGCCATCGCCGCCTGTCTTGGACATATTTATCCGGTATTTTTTGGATTCAAAGGTGGCAAAGGCGTTGCTACTGCCTTTGGTGCTATGGCCCCCATTGGTGATGATTTAGCGATTTGCCTAATGGCATCTTGGGTCGTCCTATTGTTAATTAGCCGCTACTCGTCCCTTGCCGCCATTCTTACCGCTTTACTGGCGCCCCTTTATACTTGGTGGCTAGACGACAGATTCACCATTCCCGTTGCCATGTTGTCGACACTTATCATCATTCGCCATAAAGACAATATTCAGCGCTTACTCAAGGGTGAAGAATCTAAAGTGTCACGCAAGAAGCGTCCTAAAAAATCTTGAGATGACATTACGCCCAATAAAAAACTGCGCTAAAAGCGCAGTTTTTTATTTCAGCATCAATACATCGGCATCAAAGGCGTGTTATGCCACAGGTGGCAAGGTATCTAATGGCCATCGAGGTTGACCTTTTACCGCTAAATCTTCGTGTTGTCCCGCCTTTAAACGCTGCAATCCCGCAAAGGCAATCATTGCGCCGTTATCGGTACAAAACTCACCGCGGGGATAAAACACTTGTCCACCTAGCGAGTTCATCATTTCGGCCAAGGTTTCCCTTAAGCGCGTATTCGCACTCACGCCACCGGCAATCACTAAGCGGTTATAGCCAGTTTGCTTCAGCGCACGACGACATTTAATCGCCAGCGTATCAACCACGGCTTCTTCAAAGGCACGGGCAATATTGGCGCGCGTTTGCTCATCGTCAGGTTCAGCGGCAATAGTATTGGCGGTAAAAGTTTTTAAACCCGAAAAGCTAAAATCGAGTCCAGGTCTGTCGGTCATAGGCCGCGGGAACTTATAACCTGCGGGTAAGCCTTTAGCAGCCAGTTTAGCTAAGCGCGGACCACCGGGATAATCCAGCCCCATCAACTTGGCCGTTTTATCGAATGCTTCACCCGCGGCATCGTCAACCGACTCACCTAACACTTCATAGCGGCCAATCCCATCGACTTTAACCAACATAGAATGGCCACCAGAAACTAATAAGGCCACAAAGGGGAACTCAGGCGCGTCATCTTCGAGCATAGGCGCCAGCAGGTGCCCTTCCATATGGTGCACACCGATTGCAGGCTTGTCCCAAGCAAAAGCCAGTGAACGCCCCACACAGGCGCCGACAAGCAAAGCACCAATTAAACCTGGGCCCTTGGTATAGGCAATCCCGTCGAGATCAGCCATTTCAGTATTCGCATCTTTCAGCGCTTGACGAATAAGCGGCACAATTTTGCGTACATGGTCACGCGACGCCAACTCAGGCACCACACCACCATAGTCAGCATGCAACTTAACCTGACTGTATAAAGTGTGCGATAATAAGCCCAGTTCATCGTCATAGACGGCGATACCTGTCTCGTCACAAGATGTTTCAATACCTAGAACCCGCATGGTGTCTCATCAATTGCTAACAAAAGGGCGCTAATTCTACCTGCAAGCGCTCGATTACTCCAGTCGCACAGGCCATATTGAGTCCACTATAGGACTGAGCTCAGTTTTAGGGCTTTACAAGCCTAGGTGTCTCGGTATAAAATTCCGCACCATTTTAAATAGACTTGGTTCGAGTAATTGAACCAGAACAACCTACACCTAAGGGGTGATGGCGTATGCCAATTATTAAAGTACGTGAAAACGAACCATTCGACGTAGCTCTGCGTCGTTTCAAGCGCTCTTGTGAAAAAGCTGGTATTTTAGCCGACGTGCGTGCTCGTGAATTCTACGAGAAGCCAACTACTGCACGTAAGCGCGCAAAAGCAGCTGCAGTTAAACGTTTAGCTAAGAAGCTTTCTCGCGAAAACGCACGTCGCGTACGTTTATATTAATCTCATATGAGCCTAATTGATCAGCTAAAAGACCACATGAAGCAGGCCATGATCGCCAAAGAGAAGGCGCGCTTGAGCACTATTCGTATGGCATTAGCCGCCATCAAACAGATTGAAGTGGATACCCGCGAATCTCTGACTGATGAACAGGTTATAGCGGTCTTAACCAAAATGGTGAAACAACGTCGTGACTCGATTGCTCAATTTGAAGCAGCGGGTCGTAACGAGTTGGCCGACGTGGAAGCAGCAGAGATTCAAGTTATTGAAGCTTTCCTGCCTACCCCTCTTACAGAGGCGGAAGTCGCGGCGCTCATCGATGCAACTATTGTAGAAGTAGGTGCATCCGCCATGGCGGATATGGGCAAAGTAATGGGAGCATTGAAATCTAAAGTGCAAGGACGTGCAGACATGGGCGCTATCGGCGCTATGATCCGTGCTAAATTGCAATAATTAGCGTTTCACTGTATGAACAAGCCGTGCCTATGCGCGGCTTGTTTGTTTAAATTCGCGCAAGGCGGGATTTTAAGCACTCAATGGCAATACCTCGTGATTTTATCAATGAGCTAATCGCTCGCACTGACATAGTCGAACTTATCGATCGTAAGGTGCCCTTGAAAAAGGCGGGTAAGAACTACTCGGCCTGTTGTCCTTTTCATAGCGAAAAATCACCTTCGTTTACCGTCAGCCGTGATAAACAGTTCTATCATTGCTTTGGCTGCGGTGCTCACGGCAACGCCATCGATTTTGTGATGGAGTATGACCGACTCGATTTTATTGATGCCATTGAAGATTTGGCGGGCCAGCTTGGATTAGAGGTTCCCAGAGAACAAGGCACAGGCAAGCGACATGATGACGGTTTAAGTCGTGACTTATACCAACTCATGGAAGAAGCGAGCCTTTACTTTCAAAACCAACTTAGACAACACCAAGATAAACAAAAAGTTATCGATTATCTTGCCTATCGCGGTTTATCCGATGATGTAGTCGAACATTTTGGTATTGGCTTTGCGCCAGACGGTTGGGACGGCTTATTGGGCCGCTATCGTCAGAATCAAGATGCGCAGGATAAGTTACTGACTGCGGGTATGTTAATTAGCAACGACAGTGGGAAACGTTATGACAGATTTCGTGACCGCCTCATGTTTCCTATTCGCGACAGACGCGGACGAGTCATTGGTTTTGGTGGCAGAGTTTTAGGTGATGGCACACCCAAATACTTGAATTCTCCAGAAACGCCCATATTTCATAAGGGCAATGAGCTTTATGGTCTCTATGAACTAAAGCAACGCTATCGCGATCCTGACAAAGTACTGATCGTTGAAGGCTATATGGATGTGGTGGCGTTGGCGCAATTTGGCGTCGATTATGCTGTCGCATCATTAGGCACCTCGACGACGGCGGAGCAATTTCAGCTTTTGCTGCGCAGCGCTAAAGAAGTGATTTGCTGTTACGACGGCGACAGAGCGGGTACTGAAGCGGCTTGGCGTGCCTTAGAAACGGCATTGCCATTATTAAAGCCAGGCGATCAAGTGCGATTTATGTTCCTGCCTCAGGCCGAAGATCCTGATTCTATGGTACGTAAGATTGGTAAAGATGCATTTGAAACCTTAATGGTTTCAGCCATTGCACTACCCGAGTTTCTGTTTGATACGTTAGCGACAAAATACGGTACAGATAAAGGCAACTTAGCGAAACAAGCTTTTATCTTAATTGAAAAAATTCAAGACACTGTGCTGCAAAATTTATTGCTTGAGAACTTAGCTCACAAGTTAGGAATGAACAGCTCAGAAGATATGAAAAAGAAGCTAGGCTTTAGCGTGAAACAAGCTAAACCAATGGCAAATAAAGGATTAAAAGGACGCGGTACACCATTGCGACTCGCCATCGCACTACTAGTACAACATCCTAAACTGGGTATGGGCTTACCCCCACAACCCGCACTCGCCCACTTGCAGATGCCAGGCATAGAATTGCTGCCACTGTTATTGGAGATGACTCGAGAGCAAACGTTAAACAGCGCACAACTACTTGAACAATTCAGAGAGCACCCTTACAGCGGCACTCTCCATAAATTGGCCCAATGGGACCATCAAGTGGCGGATGAAAACTTGCTCGAAAAGTTTAAACAAACCCTGGTTTGGTTGAACAATCAATATATTGAACAACGATATCAGGAATTGAGTCTAAAACAGACTCATACTAAAGAAGAGAAGATGCAGCTCTCGAAGCTGATCTCAGTCATGAAAGGGTTAAACTGAGGCAAAAATGTCCTCATTCACTGTCCCAGTGACTAGCACAGACATGCACACACGGCTATAATTGACGATTTGCGCGGCACTTAGCTCATGCTAAGTGTCCGTCGTTGTAACAGTTTCCCAACTTGGATGATATCTATGGATCATACTCCGCAGTCGCAACTTAAGCTGTTGCTTGCCAAAGGTAAAGAGCAAGGTTACTTAACCTATGCAGAAGTGAACGATCACTTACCTGCAGACATGGTCGATTCTGACCAGATCGAAGATATTATCCAGATGATAAATGACATGGGTATCCGGGTGTTTGAAGAAGCCCCAGATGCCGATGACATGATGATGTCGGAAGACAACACAGACGAAGATGCCGCTGAAGAAGCCGCTGCCGCACTGGCAACAGTAGAAAGCGAACTTGGCCGCACAACCGATCCCGTACGCATGTACATGCGTGAAATGGGTACCGTTGAGCTTCTGACCCGCGAAGGCGAAATTGTTATCGCCAAACGCATCGAAGAAGGCATCAACACTGTTCAAAGTTCAGTCGCCGAATACCCACAAGCGATCGCTATGATCCTTGAGCAATTCGACCAATTTGAAGCCGACGAACTGCGCTTATCTGATATTATCTCTGGATTTGTTAACCCGGACGAAGACGTTGCACCGACCGCCACTCACATCGGCTCAGAATTATCTGAAGAAGAGCTGGAAGATGAGGATGACGAAGAAGATGACGACGACACTGAAGATGAAGAAGAAGGCAATAAAGGGCCTGATCCTGAAGAAGCACGCGAAAGATTCGGTCAACTAAGAACTGCATACGAAAGTGCACTGAAAATTATCGAAGCTAAGGGCCGTGAACACCCTGAATCGGTAAAAGCGCTATTCGAAATCGGTGAAATCTTCAAAGAATTCCGCTTAGTACCTAAACAGTTTGACCGTTTAGTGAAAAGCATGCGCACTATGATGGATCGCGTGCGTGTTCAAGAGCGTTTAGTGTTAAAACTGTGCGTTGAACAAGCCAAAATGCCGAAGAAAAACTTCGTCAAACTCTTCACTGGCAACGAAACCAACCTCGATTGGTTCAACACTGAGAAAGCCTCAACTAAACCTTATGCCGAAGGCCTAAGAATGGTTGAAGACGACGTGATCCGTTGTCGTACTAAGCTTGCAGCAGTTGAAGAAGAAACCGGCTTAGCGATTTCTGCCATTAAAGACATCAACCGTCGTATGTCAATCGGTGAAGCTAAAGCGCGCCGTGCGAAGAAAGAAATGGTTGAAGCAAACTTACGTCTGGTAATTTCTATCGCGAAGAAATACACCAACCGTGGTTTGCAATTCTTGGACTTAATCCAAGAAGGTAACATTGGCTTGATGAAAGCCGTGGATAAATTCGAATACCGTCGTGGTTACAAGTTCTCGACCTATGCAACTTGGTGGATCCGTCAGGCGATTACTCGTTCTATTGCCGACCAAGCGCGTACCATTCGTATTCCAGTACACATGATCGAAACGATCAACAAGCTGAACCGTATTTCTCGCCAAATGCTACAGGAAATGGGCCGTGAGCCTTCACCTGAAGAACTGGCTGAGCGTATGATGATGCCGGAAGATAAGATCCGTAAGGTACTTAAAATCGCTAAAGAACCTATCTCCATGGAAACCCCTATCGGTGACGATGAAGATTCGCATTTAGGTGATTTTATCGAGGATACGACCCTCGAACTACCACTGGACTCAGCGACCAGCGAAAGCTTGAAAAACGCCACTCACGAAGTGTTAGCAGGTCTAACAGCCCGTGAAGCGAAAGTACTGCGTATGCGTTTTGGTATCGATATGAACACTGACCACACACTTGAAGAAGTGGGTAAGCAGTTCGACGTGACCCGTGAACGTATTCGTCAGATTGAAGCTAAGGCACTGCGCAAACTGCGTCACCCTTCACGCTCAGAAATCTTAAAATCATTCCTAGATGAATAGGCCGTTATAAGCCTAAAGTCAGGCCCTGCCTATGCAGGGCTTTTTATTGCCTCTCCGGCGGTAATATCCGCATAAGCACGCTATGAAAGCATTAAATTTAGCCGACGATGGCATTTAAGTTGATTAACAGATAACCAATTGAATCAGTTGCGTGAATTTCCAGCCAAAACACGGGTGACAAGCGTAAGTAAGCTTAGTATACTTCCTCCCGCTTCAGGTAATGACGATTACCTTAAGTCGGCCCCTTAGCTCAGTTGGTTAGAGCACACGACTCATAATCGTTAGGTCCACGGTTCAAGTCCGTGAGGGGCCACCAATTCTGATAAGGCGTAGCTGGTTAGTAACCACTACGCCTTTTTCATATCTGAGCAATACAGTTGCTGTAATGGGTGACGTAGTGTTCAAACTCGCATTAAAAAATGTCATAAATTTAATCACATCTTGTACCAAACGACTTAAATAATAACTCATCCACATAAGTGAAATAACAATGAAAAAAATTCCACTAATCGCACTATCTCTTAGTTTACTAGCCATGTCAGGCTGTACTGTCCGTGTGGCAGATTTAACTGTTGGAAGTACAAAAAACTTTGACTTAAATTCTGGTCAACTTGTTAAAGGAACCAGAGTAACGGGTGAGGATTCATATCCTGTTTTTATATTCCCCTTTGGAATACCTAATGTTAAAACAGCTATGGATAGAGCGATTGAAAGTGATAAATGTGCGGTGGGCTTAACAGATATTGTGGTAACACAACTAAATCACTCATTTTTAATCGGTTCAATTGGCTTTAGAGTTGAGGGTGATCTAATCATTGATAAAAGCCGTAAAGGCTGTGAAGCTGCAATTTAGGTTGCGTAGCCCAAGGTTGTATTAATCTTGGGCCTAATATCATCTATTAGTTACGCTGCGCCATGAGCTTGAAGCAACTTAACGATCAAATCATCTCTTCGCTCTTTGGCTAAGTCTAATGGTGTCTTTCCATCGGAATTTCTCAGATTAACATCTGCACCATAAAGTATCAGATTCTTAACGCCTAAATAGTTCCCACTCCAAGCTGCATCATGTAGTTCATAGTCATTAGTAACAACTTTAGGTTCAGATGCAGCCTCAACTCCTGCATCACTTAGCTGGGTAAGCGCAGGGGCAGTATTTTCGGCTATCTGTGCGACTAGTGAAAGTACGCAAAAAATAACCAAGCCTTGCATGAAAATACCAATAACCATCAAGTAGCTTTCTGCTACAGCTGAATCACTTACAAGGATAAAAACTGCGATAATTGTGCTAATAATCAGGTAAAACCAAGCTAAAAAACGGGCAAGTGAAATCATAAGTTAAGCATTCCTTTGTCTTTTATAGGACTAAAATATCAACCGAACTAAACGCTGAAGGTTTAAATTTCAAGCTCAATTTATCAAGATTTAATCTGAATAACCATATTCCATTGCTAATGAGTCAAACGGCTATCTACCATGACTAAACACATCACAAAACTACTGATAAGCCTTAATCCTCTAACGTGCGCAGAATCTCAGAGTTCTAGCTCTTTTAATGCCCCCCGTGACTTCCAAATATTATTTTATAACGTATTTTAGAAAGAACATTATTTGGCTCATTTTTACAATGAGCATGACTTCCGAAAACTATCGCTAATGCGTATCGAATTTAGATTAACTAACGTCTGTTTAATTTACTTGACCGCCACAGTTTAAAAATACGCCAGTGACGCTACACATTTGAAAACTGTATTTGAATGCGTATAGATCCCCGTAAAACCTTGCGACACCCACCTAATAAAAAGCCCCCAGCTAAGGAGGCTTAGTTCAAAGGTCTAGCTAGCAGCAAAAAATACTTGTGATTAGCCTCTATTTTACTCGTTCGTTTTATTTCCCCCTAAGAGCCATAGCAAACGAACGAGCAAAAAAGGTCAATCAGGATCTACAACCACAGTGACTAACCTACCGTCAATTTCCTTTAAAACGCCTTTATCAATACAGCCCTTAAGCCACTTTGAGAAGTTACTGATCCCCTTCTGGCCTTGAGCTTTTAAGTCATCCCTTATCAGAGCTATGGCGGTTGATTCACCACTGACCATTCTTGAGCGAACCGCCTGATACAATGCCTGCTCGCTAGCAGATAGTGGCTTTATATCTTGGGTAACGGGCTCTAAAGGCACCATGCCCACATTTAAAGCAGCTAATGATCGTACGTCATCACCATCATCATCTGTAAATAACTTATGTTCTACTAACTCGAACGCCTGAGCGGGTTGCTCTTTCTCATCTTTGGATTTAGTCGCTGTGAGAATGTAAGCCAATTTAGGCCCGCTTTCTCGCTCTATGCGATATTCAAAATCACATGCCGCCCGTAACGATGATGAGCCTCTCGCCCTCTCCTTGTCCTGTACTCCGCTATGATGAACGATCAACAATGTAGCACCACCAGTATTAGCCCTTATTTGATCACAAGCAGATATAAACGCCCCCATATCTCTAGCTTGGTTTTCATCCGCACCGCCAAAACTCCGCGCCAAAGTATCAATGATGACTAACCCAAAAGGCTCATCAACTTCTTTCGCTTTATTCTGAATAAGCTTCACTAATTCATTCATCTGGAAACCATCTGTAACCTGCACACCAAAATCAATACGGTACAGCCGTGAAAGCTGTAAACCATTGTGGTATTTCATGGCTAAAGCCTTCAATCTGCGGCTAACACCAACGCCACCTTCACCCGCAATATAAAGGACTGGGCGACTCTGAACACGGCAGCCATTCCAATCTAAGCCTAAAGCGATATGAACAGCCCATGACAACGCATGAAATGTTTTGAAGCTACCAGATGCCCCGTAAATCATGCCAAAGGAATTGGCGGGTAAATAACCTTTGATTAAATAGCTAAATTGTTGATCGTAGCCCTCCCATCCCTGCGCTAGCGAGAACAGTGATTCACGCTCCCTTATCTTTGCTAGTGGTTCTAAATGAACATCAGCCACTTGCGGCTTTATAGGGTGATTAATAACGTCTATTCGTTCAGCTTTTGAAATATCAGCACAGTCCGTACTCATTAGGCCACCTCCTGTACTGCTGGTGGCATTATGTATGCGCCATTTGCCGCTAAGGCAGCCTTGATAGCTTCGCGCTCGCCCGTTCCGCTTTCGTCATTATCGGCAATAATCACAACGTCAGCCTTTGGCCTACTTTTCCGCACAGCTAAAGCAACATTAATCAAATTACCTGCACTGAAGGCACACAATACCAACGCATTGGGTACGCACTCCGACACCGCAGCACAAGTAGCAAAGCCTTCGCCTATGTAGATTACCGCGCTATCTTTGGTTGATAGCGGGAACATGCCGCCTTTGATCTGCCCACCAGCAAGAAAAGTCTTTTGGCCATTTGAGCCAATAAACTGCAAGCTGCTGATAGTTTTACCGTTAAACACAGGGATCACTAACGTGTCGGCTGGTAAACTTTTACCACCATTTACGGTAATAGGCGTTTTTAGCTGTAAGCTACCAAACGGCAATACCCTTTTATTCTGTAAGTAGGGATTATTTGACGTTGCAACGCGACAATACTGGCGAGTGATGTTACAAGCCCATTGTGCGACCTGCTTACGTTTTGTTTGCTGCTGTTGCTGGCGCTGTAACTGTTGCTGCTCTGCACGTTGCTGGTGGCGTTTCACGCGCTCTGCATCTATTGGTTGCCCAATATCAAGTCCCACAAGGGGGGCGACCATACAGGCCGCCTGATAAGGTTTCACACCAAAGGCATTGCATACTAACGCCAAACCATCACCGCTATTAGGCTCACATTGATTACAGAACCAAGTGCCACAACCGCTTTTATCGTCAAATCGAAAACGATCTTTACCGCCACATACAGGGCAAGCTTGATGTTTATTGCGACAAATTAAAATACCAAGGCCATTAAGCACATTAAGCCAGCGGCCGTTAGCGGCTAGGGTAATTGCTGAGAAAATGTTAT
>NZ_VXCT01000060.1:0-31892 GCF_052850535.1 Shewanella sp. 1180_01 | reverse complement strand
AATAGCTAAAAAGAAGCCCTCGATGATGAGGGCTTTTTTGTGTCTTAGTTTATCTAAGCGGTTCTTCCGAACTTTATACTAAGGCCAAATTAGAACGCGTAACTTACGCTAGCAAGCACGGTATCTGAGGTTTTGAATGCGCCATCAGAGACCTTTTGGTCGCCGCTAAGATCTGTGCCTAACCAAGCGAGAGAAAGCCCAAAGCCTGACAGTTCAGTCGATACGCCTACAGAGTAATCTGAGTAGCTATCAAAGCCTTCACCGTCATCCAATGCATCACCAACGTTGTAACCATAGTGCAGATCGAGACTCCAGTTCTCAACAAATTCATAGGAATAGTTAAGCTCAGCATAGTGATAGTCTAAATCACTACCGCCGTAGTCATTGGTGTACCAGTAAGCGGCACGAAAGCCTTTATAATCCATGCCAGCTGTGACTTCAAAATAGCCAATGTCACTTTCGCCTGAGTAGTTATAACGGTTAAGGGTAATGTCGTAGGTCAGATCTTCGTTGATCTCGCCACCATAGGCGACATAGAAATCGTATTCGATAGCAGGGCCGTTATAACCTGGCTCATCAAAATCCACGTTACTTGCCCAAGCGCCGACAGAGAAACCCGAGTCGAAGCTCCAATCAATACCGCCTTGCAGGGCAGGATCGCCAGCGGTTTGTGAAACGCCGCGGAAACGATAGTCGTTAGTGAGACTAATTTCCCCTGTTACTTCAGCGGCGGCCATGCCGGAGAATAGGGTCGTGGTTAGCGCGAGTCCGACAAGCTGTACCAGCCGTTTTTTATTCAGATTGTTATACACGGTATTTCTCCCATTTTCTTTGTTGACTCGGACGTGTTACTGGCGGCCATGCTCATTCAATTGCGCCAGTGCATCCGTTGGTTTGCCAAACAACAGCCTAGGAAAACCCGTTGCTGTGACCTCATGGCGAGTTATTGCTAAGATAACTTAGCTTTTTTGAGGCTAACATCAGCCTCGTTGATCTCACTTTTGTTCGAAAATGACGTAAACCTTGCGGCAGGGTTCCACAACTTCCCAAGTGCCTTGAAAACCCGCGGGTATAATAAACCTGTCGCCCACAGTGAACGTCTGCGATTGACCTTGAAGATCTGTGATAACACTTATCCCTTCGAGGATTTCGCAGTACTCGTATTCAGTGTAGTTTATTTTCCAAGCGCCTGATTCACTTTGCCAAATTCCACTGTGAAATTGATTACAAGGGCTAGAATAATGATTCTCTAGCCCTTGAGTTGGATTGCCTGCTAACAACTTTTCCGTCGGTAACTGATAGGTCTCGACGGGTGTTTGCACCGTAGCAAAGCGAATAATGGCGTTGATACTCACAGTCATTTGCGATTTCCTTGTTGAGCTTACATTCGGCTATTTCATCGTAGGCATTACAAACTCGGCTTGAGTCTGTTTACCCACGGGCCAGCGGGCAGTAATTGCCTTACGTTTGGTATAAAAACGCACGCCATCTGGACCATGCATATGCAGCGGCCCAAAGAGTGATCGCTTCCAACCGCCAAAACTGTGGAACGCCATTGGCACCGGGATCGGCACGTTCACTCCAACCATACCGACTTGCACGTGGTGGCAGAAATGTCGCGCCGCTTCACCACTTTGGGTGAAAATCGCCGTGCCATTGCCAAATTCATGTTGGTTAATCAGCTCAAGCGCCGTTGGGTAATCTTTCACGCGCACAATCGCCAGCACTGGCCCAAAGATTTCTTCGCGGTAGATGCTCATTTCAGGCGTGACGTGGTCGAACAAACAGGCGCCGAGGAAATAGCCCTGTGGATTTTCTTCAACACTCAATTTACGGCCATCGACCAGCAGCGCTGCGCCTTCTTGCACACCGGCTTCAACATATTGGGTGACCTTGGCAAGGTGCTGTTTGGAGATCAGCGGACCCATTTCCATCTCTGGCGTTAGGCCGTTGCCGACTTTTAAGGTTTGGATTTGCGGTAGCAGTTTTTCCACTAACGCATCGCCCACATCGCCTACCGCGAGCACGACTGAAATCGCCATACAACGCTCACCAGCACTGCCGTAGGCTGCGCCCATTAAGGCGCTAACGGCTTGATCTAAATCCGCATCTGGCATAAGTAACATATGGTTTTTCGCGCCGCCTAAGGCTTGCACGCGTTTGCCATGTTTAGAGGCTGTGCTGTAGATGTATTCGGCAATCGGCGTTGAGCCTACAAAGCTCACCGCTTGCACATCTTTATGGGTGAGTAAGGTATCGACGGCTTCTTTGTCGCCGTTAATCACGTTAAACACGCCATCGGGAAGACCCGCTTCTTTAAGCAATTCGGCAATTCGCATCACCGAGCTTGGGTCTTTTTCTGAGGGTTTCATAATAAAGGTGTTACCGCAGGCAATCGCGATTGGGAACATCCACATGGGAACCATCACGGGGAAGTTAAAGGGCGCTATGCCTGCGACAACACCTAAAGCTTGATTAACTGACCAAGAATCGACCCCGCCACCGACTTGCTGGGTGTGTTCACCTTTAAGCAAGTGCGGAATACCACAGGCAAACTCGACCACTTCGAGACCACGGATCAACTCGCCCTTAGCATCGTCGATCACTTTGCCGTGCTCGCGGGTGATAAGCTGCGCCATTTCATCTAGGTGTTGCTCAACTAAGGCTTTGAATTTAAATAGCACTCGAGCACGGTTGAGCGGCGTGACTTGTGACCATGTTTCAAAGGCGGTTTTAGCGATTGCGATGGCTTCACCCACTTCAGTTTCGCTTGCGAGTGAGACTTGGCCACGTAGTTCACCCGTGGCGGGTTCAAAAATATCTTGGGTTCTGGTACTGGCAGGAGTGTGCTGACCATTAACAAAGTGAGTGATCTTGAGCATAGTTAACCTTTGATGTTCCCCGCCGCAGCGGGGTGTTAAATGTGAGAGAGGAACGAACCGCTGGCGCTATTATCCAACGGCGTTAATGGCATCGCTTAGGCTATTAACCATTTGGTCAATCTCGCGTTTATCGACAATCAGTGGCGGTGACATAGCAATAATGTCGCCAGTGGCTCGCACTAAAGTGCCGTGGCGGAAGCAGTGTTCAAACACGCCGTAACCCCGTTTACCCGCGCCTTGAGCGTTAGGGGATAATTGAATCCCAGCGACTAGCCCAGTGTTACGAATATCAATCACATTCGGCAATCCTTTGAGGCTGTGCACTGCGTCTTCAAAGTAGCGCTCAAGCTCAAAGCTGCGCTCGAATAACTGCTCATTCTCATAAATCGATAGGGTGGCAAGCGCCGCCGCGGCAGCCACTGGATGACCGGAATAGGTGTAGCCGTGGAAGAACTCAATCAGTTCATTGGGGCCTTGCATGCAAGTGTCGTGGATAAAATCTTGCACAAACACTGCACCCATTGGGATAGCGCCGTTATTGATGGCTTTAGCCGTGGTGATAATGTCTGGAATAACGCCCCAACGCTGACTCGCAAAGGCGGCGCCAACGCGGCCAAAAGCGGTAATGACTTCATCAAAAATCAGTAGGATGCCATGCTTTTTAGTGATTTCACGCAGACGTTTTAAGTAACCTTGTGGCGGCAATATCACCCCTGCTGAACCCGACATTGGTTCAACGATTACGGCGGCAATATTTTCGGCGCCATGCAGGGTAACAAGCTGTTCTAATATCTCGGCTTTTTCAGCGCCAAAGTGCGAGAGTCCACGGGTAAATGCCGCATTTGGGATATCTAAGGTGTGGGGTAAGTGATCGACGCCTTGCAGTAATTGGCCGCTAAATGCCTTGCGATTATTGCTTAACCCACCCACAGATATGCCGCCAAAGCCGACACCGTGGTAACCCATTTCGCGCCCAATAAAGCGAGTGCGTGAGGCTTGACCGTTGGCTCTGTGATAGCAAAGTGCCATCTTAAGTGCTGTATCGACGGACTCAGAACCTGAGTTAGTAAAGAAGACTTTGTTTAATCCTTCAGGACTTAGCTCGACTAAGCGCTCGGCAAGTTCAAAGGCAATGGGGTGACCCATTTGGAAGGAGGGCGCGTAATCCATCTCTTTAATTTGTTTGCTGACCGCTTCGCTGATTTCTTTGCGACCATGGCCTGCGTTACAACACCATAAACCGGCGGTAGCATCTAATACCTTATTGCCATCAATATCCGTGTAATACATGCCTTCCGCTTTGGTGAGTAACCGCGGGTTGGCTTTGAATTGGCGGTTGGCGGTAAAAGGCATCCAGAAATGTTCAAGTGAGGGATGCTCAGTTGAAGATTGATGTGAAGCATCACTTGAGGAATTGAGCGGCAAATCGGCCATAGTGTCTACCTTGTCCTGTATTTTCAGGTCTTGTTTTAGGGTGGCTAATATTTGCTATGCTATGTTAGAAATAATGAACACGGAAGAGCTGTGTGCAGTTATTTGTGGCAAAAAAGCTATTTTTGTAAAAAATATTGAATTTTATTGCTCAAACAGCGTAATCTGAAGCTCGGATTACGACTGTGATGATGTGTAGCATTTGCGCTAATGTCGTCACTGGTCACTATTTCTTGTCGATGAACGATAAACCACACCTATGCGAACTATTAAGAGGTCATCATGAGCACACCGAAGAAACGCAGCGAATGGGAAAGTCTTGCTGCCAGCCTGTCTATTAATGGGAAGGCGTTTATCAATGGCGAATACCAAGATGCCGTTTCGGGTAACACCTTTGATTGTATTAGCCCTATCGATGGCCGCTTGCTGGTAAAAGTGGCGAGTTGCGATCTAGCGGACGCCAATCTTGCGGTTGCCAATGGCCGCAGCGTATTTGAGTCAGGTGTTTGGTCGCAGCAGTCTCCAGTAAAGCGCAAACAAGTGATGATACGTTTCGCCGAATTACTCGAAGAAAATGCCAATGAACTCGCATTGTTAGAAACCCTCGACATGGGTAAACCTATTCGTTTCTCTAAAGCAGTGGATGTGGCGGGCGCCGCCCGTGCGATTCGCTGGTCTGGCGAGGCGATTGATAAAATTTACGATGAACTCGCACCAACCGCTTACAATGAAATTGGCATGATCACCCGTGAACCTGTTGGTGTTGTCGCTGCAATTGTGCCGTGGAACTTCCCTATGCTGATGGCGTGTTGGAAGCTCGGGCCTGCACTTGCCACGGGTAACAGTGTGGTATTAAAACCCTCTGAAAAGTCACCCTTAACGGCTATCCGTATGGCGCAACTCGCCATTGAAGCAGGGATCCCACAAGGCGTACTAAACGTGTTGCCAGGATTTGGTCATACCGTAGGTAAAGCCTTAGCCCTGCATATGGATGTGGATACGCTGGTGTTCACAGGTTCGACAAAAATTGCCAAGCAATTAATGATTTACGCTGGCGAGTCGAACATGAAACGCGTGTGGTTAGAGGCGGGAGGCAAGAGCCCCAATATCGTCTTTAATGACGCGCCAGATCTGAAAGCCGCCGCCGTTGCTGCCGCCGAAGCCATTGCTTTTAACCAAGGTGAAGTTTGCACAGCAGGTTCGCGTTTGCTGGTGGAATCTGGGGTGAAAGATGAGCTTATTGCGCTTATCGCAGAGGAGTTAGCCTCATGGCATCCGGGGCATCCACTCGACCCTGCGACTGTGAGCGGCGCCGTTGTCGATAAACAACAGTTAGACACAGTACTCAGTTACATCAAAGCGGGTAAAGATGAAGGTGCGACCTTAGTCCACGGTGGCAGCCAAGTCATGGCCGATACGGGCGGTGTATATGTGCAGCCAACGGTATTCTCTAACGTAAACAACCAGATGAAGATTGCCAGCGAAGAGATCTTTGGCCCAGTGTTATCTGTCATTGAATTTAATGGCATGGAAGAAGCGATATCAATCGCCAACGATACCATCTACGGTTTAGCCGCTGGCGTGTGGACTTCGGATATTAGCAAGGCCCATAAAACTGCCAAAGCCCTGCGCGCTGGCATGGTGTGGATCAACCATTACGATGGCGGCGATATGACAGCGCCGTTCGGTGGCTATAAACAGTCAGGTAATGGCCGAGATAAATCTCTGCACTCCTTCGACAAATACACAGAATTGAAAGCGACTTGGATCGTGTTATAAGCGTTCTGTTTTTATAACCGCTCTTTTTTGTCTATATAAGAGAAGGAGCCGCTTTCGCTCAATACTAAAACCTCTTTTCATATTACATGGAAAGAGGTTTTTTATTTTTAGGGCGTCTTTACCCCAAGCAAGCTCATTGAATCGTCAGTTGTGCTGCATTAATTGTCATTGTTTCCCCAGTGATTCGCCGTCTTTAGATTTAAAAAGAAGAATCCCTATTGGCTCGACGGCGACATCTACAGCACACGGAAGTGTATATGCCGTGTTCACAGGGATGTGAAAAAGCGGCCATGTCGCCAACGGTCACAGGTACTCAATTCTGTTAAGTGCTAACGCGAAAGTTCTGATGCTCAATATCTGATATAGATATATACGTCATTTCTGTATCTACTTCCGTCTCTGCACCTCTTTTATAATGCTGTTTCTTCATTTGTCCCCAATTTTTGTAAATCCTTGGAGATAGATTCTTACTACTTATCGGAAATATTAATGAGCAATTTAAAAACGGCTGCACTACGTGCACTCCATTTGATGGATTTAACAACTTTAAACGACAGTGACACCGATGAAAAAATTATCGAGTTGTGTAAGCTTGCTAAAACCGTTACTGGTAATACCGCTGGAATATGCATCTACCCGCGTTTCATTCCTGTCGCTAAAAAGCAACTGAGATCACAAGGTACGCCCGACATTCGAGTGGTCACTGTGACTAATTTTCCCCATGGAAATGATGATGTTGAAATCGCTGTTGTTGAAACAAAAGCAGCAGTAGCTTATGGCGCAGATGATGTCGATGTTGTGTTTCCATATCGTGCTTTAATATCTGGCAATGAGGATGTTTGTTATGAGCTTATCAAGCAATGTAAAGCAGCTTGCGGTAGCGATATTTTCTTCAAAGTTATTATTGAGTCTGGTGAGCTAAAAACGCCTGAACTAATCAAAAGAGCCTCCGAAATATCAATTAAAGCGGGTGCAGATATGATCAAAACCTCTACGGGGAAAGTACCTGTAAATGCGACTCTAGGAGCAGCTGAAATTATGTTATCAGTTATCAAAGAGATGGGCGTTGAAAATACCGTTGGTTTCAAGGCATCTGGTGGCGTTCAGACTGCAGAAGAAGCCAAACTATATTTAGATATGGCTGATAATATTGTTGGGGAAGGTTGGGCTGATAACGCTAAACACTATCGTTTTGGTGCTTCTAGCTTGTTATCTAATTTACTTCATACGTTAGGTGAAGCAAAAATAGACGTTGATGCGAAATACTAGATTGAGATTTCATTCAGGAATAAACACTAAAACCGTGGTTAAGTAAAATTGGCCACGGTTTTAATGTTCTGGTTTAATCCTGTCAGACACTTAAATTTGAGACGGTATTATCACTAAATTAAGAGGTCTATATGAGTCTGAAAAATCACATAATAGTTATCCGCAGGCATTTAAAGATGAAGCCATCTTGATGGTGCTAGAGCAAGGTTATAATGTTGCTTTTTGCAGCAAAGTCTCTTGGGTGGGCTAACACTTCATTATATGGATGAGTCAAAAATGTGCAGAAACACATAAATATCAATCCACTTCGCACCTATGGCGCCGATCATTGAGGCGTTAATCCATACAAAGATTAATCTATAACATATCAATTAGACCATTAACCCACTTCTGTTTACTTTTGAGTCAGTTTGTACACAACCTTTTGACTTCAAACCGAGAGCATTCACCTGTAAATACGTGATTTTAGCGTGCAACTGCTGTAGCCTCGTGGAAATTTATTGTTTCTGGTTCTGATCTTCTAGGATGCAAGCTTCGAGCTTTGCCATCTAAGGTTGTTCGTTATTTTCCCCGTGACTTTTGCTGAGTCTATTGCTCGTTAGCAAAGCGTTCACTCATTAGAGAGGGTGTCATGTGAATGCACTTCAAAACCCAATTAGGCAGTTCAATGTCGTCAAACTATTTGCACTGGCATTGCTAAGCTTTTTGGCCGGCTGTTCTTCAATGCAGACGGGTGAGAATGGTAACTGGGTGGGATTCACTGAATCGGGTCAGGCTTCCTTTTATGGGGATAAACATCAAAATAGGAAGACGGCCAGTGGTGAGCTTTACCTGCATAAATTAAAGACAGCAGCGCATAAAAAGTTACCCTTTGGCTCGAACGTTAAGGTCACCAATGTCGATAACGGCAAAAGTGTGATTGTGAAAATCAATGATAGAGGGCCTTTCGTGCGTGGTCGTATAATTGATTTGTCTAAATCGGCGTTCAGCAGCATAGGCAATACTTCTTCTGGCTTGATTGACGTGAAAATTGAAGTGATTAAGTAGCGGCTATTTCGAGAGCAGCTGTCTAGAAAAGGACTGTTGCGAAAAGGGCTATCTCGAACACGGCCATATCGAAAAGATCGTTTTGAAAGTAGCATCATTAAAAAGGAGCAGTTTAAAGCACTCTCTTCAAAACACTGCTTCGCCGCAATTTAATGATTGAGTGCATGAAATCGAGTCGACGCTTTTAAATAAAATCCCAAAGCAGACAATTTGTTAAGCCGATATTTGGGCTTTACGGCATTTGGTGAGAGACTAGCGGCAGACTTGGATAACAGTAAAAGGACCCGCTATGGAATACCCACTTGTTAGTACGCAGTGGCTCGAAGCATACCTCACCGATCCCCATTTAGTCTTGCTCGATGCCAGTATGGAAACCGTTATTGGTAAAGAGCCCCTAGTTTACGATGAGCCTATTTGCATTCCGCGCTCACGTCGATTCGACTTGGAAAATGTGTTTTGCGATAAAACTTCAACTCAAATCCATGCCTTGCCGACGTTTGAGCAATTCATCCAAGGGATAGCGCAACTTGGGATTGAGGCCGACAGTGTTATCGTTATCTATGATAACCAAGGCATTTATTCAGCCCCACGGGCGTGGTGGACCTTTAAAGTCATGGGTTTTAATCGAGTCTATGTACTCGATGGTGGCTTGCCTCAGTGGATTGAAGAAGACCGCATCACCTCATCGCGTTATCAAGCCGAAGGCGTCGATTATGGCCCGACGGATATCGATACATTAGCTGATGTGCTGCAATACCACCCCGAGCGGGTGATGGATGCCGAGGCCGTGTTATCACGTATCGAAGATGCCGAAACCGCGATTGTCGATGCCCGTGGTGCGCCACGCTTTTTAGGCCAAGTGAGTGAGCCGCGCCCCGGTGTGCGCTCAGGACATATTCCTCGCTCGGTTAACTTACCCTTCGCTCAAGTGCTCGATGGCAATAAAATCAAAACGACCAGTGAGTTACAGGCTATTTATCAAGGATTAGCAGCGGACAAGTCTGCACGGATATTTAGCTGTGGCTCTGGGATTACGGCGTGTATTTTGATTTTGGCTTCGGTTGCGGCAGGGCATACACATCCCATCCTCTATGATGGCTCGTGGGCGGATTGGGGCAGTCGTACCGATCTGCCGATTGAGTGCTAATTGAGTAGTTATTGATTGAGTCAGTGCAGTTTTGAGCATTATGTCATTGCAGTGTCGTAACCGCTGCGTTGTTTGGCTAGATCACCAAGGAGGATCCCTTGATTGGCAGATTGATTGATAAATTGGTTTTTGGGTTGATTCTTGTGATTGCCTTGCAGTTGCCGCAACTGGCTGATCATTATCAGCAATTTCTCGCTGGACTTTATGCATCAACCCAATGGCAGGTAGAAGGCTACGAGGCAACGGCTAAGGAATATCATTATGCCGATGCTGAGGCCATGATTGCCCGTCACCAGCAAAATGAAGAGCCTAGTGTGCGTGCCGACGCTGAGCAAAAAGTACACACAATGGCGCTTTATAAAGAGCTAACACAAGGCGTGGCTGTGTTTAACACGGGTAATTTGTTTGAAAAAACTGCCTACATGTTTAATCCCGTTCGCTTTGATTATCTTGAGAAAACCGTCAGTAACTTTAAGCCTGGGATACCTTTAACCACCAGTGGGATTGGCTTTGGCGTTGTGGTGGCGTTGGTCGTGCATTATCTCGGGTCTATCCCTTTTATCCTGTGGGCAAGGCGTAGAAAGCGCCAGAGATTAGCGAGAGCCAATTAGCTTTTAAAAAGCCGTTATGCTTGTTAGACCGAGGTTATCTCTTAGGCGAGGCTTAGCGTTGTTGCAGCCTTAATTTTACTGAATAACTTGTACAGGGTGACTCGTATCTAAATGACGAGTGGTTAAATGGTTCGTGCTTATAACAATGATGCCCATCGGATTGTTTATCCGATGGGCACCATGCGTTAGAGCTTGAAACCAGCCCTTAAAGCCAGCCCTTAACATCTGTTCTTTAAAAAGTGCTTTAAATAAGCTTTTAAAACAGGTCTTTAAATCTGTGATACAGCATGCCAGCCGCGAGCATAGGCGAGCGGAATGTCGGGCCGCCGGGGAAGGTCATGTGTTTGATTTTTGCGAACACATCGAAATGTCCCGCCTGTTGGCAAATAGCCTCGGCCAGTAGTTTTGCCGCCATATGAGTGGCATTCACCCCATGTCCTGCATAGGCTTGGGCGTAGAAAATATTATTGGCATCGGGCAGGCGACCAATTTGTGGCATACGGTTCGCCCCAATACCTATCATGCCGCCCCATTCATAATCGATGCGCACGCCTTTTAACTGCGGGAACACCTTCTCCAGATTCGGTCTCAGCGCTGCTTCAATATCTCTGGGGTCTTTACCTGAGTAAGTACAAAGGCCGCCAAACAGCAGTCGACGATCTGCGGATAAGTGAAAGTAGTCTAAGGCAATTCGCATATCGGCGAAGGCCATATTCTGCGGGATAATGCTCGCGCATTGGGCCTCAGTTAAGGGCTCGGTCGCCAATAAATAACTGCCGGCGGGTAATACTTTACCCCCAACAAAACTGTTAAGTTTGTGGCCAATATACGCATTGCCAGCCAGTACTAAGTATTGGCAAGTGACTTCGCCCTTGGCGGTCATGACCTTAGGTTTAGCGCCTTGAATGATTTTTTCGGCGGCGCTGTATTCAAACAACTGCGCGCCCAGATTACGGGCGACGCGTGCCTCACCCAGAGCAAGATTCAGCGGGTGTAAATGGCCGCTGCCCATATCGACCAGCGCACCTTGATAAAAATCTGAGCCTATGACTTCACCTAATTGTGGCTTAGTTAACAGCTTGATTTCTTGCTGATAACCCATGGCCTTGAGTGCGCTAAATTCTTCTTCAAGCTCATCCATGTGACGAGGTTTAACTGCTAAGTCGCAGTAACCCATTTGCAGATCGCAGTCGATACTGTGTTCTTGTATGCGATTTCGCACAATTTCGACGGCTTCAAAGCCCATCTGTTGAATTGCTTGAACACCTTCAGTGCCTATTTCACTGTGAAATTGCGAAGGGTCATGGCCTATGCCGCGAATGAGTTCGCCGCCATTACGCCCCGATGCGCCCCAGCCAACACGCTTGGCTTCTAATAGGACGACACTCATGCCGCGCTGTGCGAGTTCTATGGCGGTATTGATACCGCTAAAGCCGCCGCCCACTATGCAGACATCGGCACTGATATTGCCTTCGAGTTGTGGGTGCGCGTAAATTTCTTTAGCAGTATCAACATAGTATGAGTGTGGGTACTGTTCGCTGTGCACTGGAGGTTTGCTTGCCATTATGGCTCCAAAAAATTGTTTTTATTGTAAATTGGACTTGTCTCAGTATACTCATCACACTTTTAACATGACGCAAAAAAGTGTTCGTTTTATTTAACACGCTTTTTATGTAGAATACAATGAAAGCAGTAAAACACGCGCTTTTTGGGCGAAAATGCGTTCTGGATGGTGTTTATCCTGAACAACCTGTTCGTCATCTATCGGGGTTGACCCGAGCCTTCAGGGGGATGTGAAATTTGGATATTGGAGCCAGCCTCAAAACTGTTCGAAAAATGAAAGGCTTATCTCAACGAGAATTGGCCAAACGTGCTGGTGTGACTAACAGTACGATTTCAATGATCGAGAAAAACAGTGTTAGCCCGTCAGTCAGCTCTCTAAAAAAAGTGCTGTCGGGTATCCCGATGTCTTTAGTGGATTTTTTCTCCATTGAAGCCTCTGCGGATAGTGAGCAAAAGGTCGTCTATCGATCCAATGAATTACTGGATATCGGCACTGGACCACTTGAATTTAAACTGATCGGCCGTGATTATCCGAATCGCGCTATGTCAGTAATGAGTGAGATTTATCCGCCCGGTTCAGATACGGGTGAAGAAATGCTGAAGCACGAAGGTGAAGAGGCTGCCATGGTGATCGAAGGTAAATTCGAACTCACTGTGGGTGATGAAGTGTATATTTTGGAAGCGGGTGACAGTTACTACTTTAACAGTGAAGTGCCCCATAGATTCCGCAATCCCTTTGATGAACCTTGCCGACTGGTGAGTGCGACTACGCCTGCGAACTTCTAGTTAAGTCATCAACTTACCCTATTATTCAACATATTAGGCCACTTCTTCGCTAGAAGTGAGTGGCGTAATACTGTTATTCAACACAACTGCGGATTTATACCAATCACATTAAATATCTAATCAGTTCAGAGCCTCACAGGCATTTCAATCCAAGGCGCATTGACGCAGAAATGGTCATTCCCTTTTAAGTCAATGCAACACGGGAGTGGGATGCCTGTGAGGCTCCCGAAGGGCGGGTTTCAACGCACTTTATACTGCGTTTAAGGCTTTCGACAGAGCACCACTATGCCTTCAAGCCTTCGCCTTGTCTAAAGCGCGTTGAACTCCCGCTGAATGAACAGATATTTAATACGATTGGTATTACCTCCTTTCTAATCCTGTCATATTTGTTATATATCCTCTTCTTTGTGTAAATAATATTGGTTCAAATTTAGCGCGAATACGGTTTAATTTACGCTGCTAAAAGTGAGCTTTTTGCCAGCTCAAGCACTATTTTATTCACATGAAATAACATTAAATAACCAAAATATAGGTTTAACTACATGTTATTTATGCTTATTAGACACAAGTGGATGAAATAATCTTTAACAAGTGCTTAACCTCTTGCCTAGTGTGAAATTTCGGTATACTGTGTGGAAAAATGAACATTTAAAGACGAAGTGTTCGTTATGCTAGTAAAACGAATTCTAAAGGTGAGATATGTCAGCCGATTTGCCCCTCATAGGTGTTATTGCTTGTAATCAACAACTGGGTTCACATCCCTTTAATATTGTTGGTGAAAAATATCTATTAGGTGTAGTTAATGGCGCGAAAGGCTGGCCGTTAGTGATCCCATCGTTAGGCGGCGATTTACCGATAGACGCGATTTTAGAACGTCTTGACGGTATTTTGTTTACTGGCTCTCCTTCTAATGTAGAACCCCATCTTTATGCAGGCAAACCGAGCGAGCTTGGTACACACCATGATCCTAAACGTGATGCGACGACTTTGCCGCTGATCCACGCCGCTATTGCTGCTGGGGTACCTGTATTAGGTATTTGTCGCGGTTTTCAAGAAATGAATGTGGCCTTTGGTGGCAGTTTGCACCAGAAGTTATATGAGGTGGGTGGCTTTATTGAACATAGAGAAGATAAAACCGCATCCTTAGATGTGCAATATGGGGCTTCTCACAGTATTACTGTTGAGCCCGGGGGGCTTATTTACGAGGCCTGGGGCCGTAACTCTGCAGAGGTCAACTCTGTGCATACTCAAGGCGTGGAGCGTCTGGGTGTTGGGTTGCGGCCAGAAGCTTATGCTCCAGATGGGTTAGTGGAGGCTTTCTCCGTAATAGGTACTAAAGAATTTGCCCTCGGTGTGCAATGGCATCCAGAGTGGAAGGTGAGCGAAAATCCGTTTTACCTCTCCCTTTTCAAGGCCTTCGGTGATGCATGCCGACGCAGGGCTACAACTCGAGTGAAATAATAATGAATAAGCTAATCGCTTTTTTAAAAGAACGAAAAATCACAGAAGTCGAATGTGTTATCAGTGACATGACTGGCATCGCCCGCGGCAAGATTGCACCAGTCGATAAATTTCTCGATGAAAAAGGCATGCGTTTGCCCGAAAGCGTGCTGTTACAAACCGTGACCGGCGATTTTGTGAATGAAGATGTTTACTACAGCTTGCTCGATGCTGCCGACATCGATTTTGTCTGTGTACCCGATGAAAACGCTGTTTTTATGTTGCCTTGGACCATCGAAGCCACGGCGCAGGTGATCCACGATTGCTACGACAGAATGGGTAATCCGATTGAGCTGTCACCACGTAACGTATTGAAAAAAGTCTTGTCTCTATATGACGAACAGGGCTGGGAACCGGTTATCGCTCCTGAAATGGAGTTCTATTTGACCCGTCGTAGTGACGACCACGATTTACCCTTAAAGCCGCCTATTGGCCGTTCAGGTCGCCCCGAAGCGGGCCGCCAGTCTTTCTCTATCGATGCTGCCAACGAATACGATCCTATGTTTGAAGACATGTACGATTGGTGTGAGCTTCAAGGTTTAGATATCGATACCCTAATCCATGAAGATGGCCCTGCGCAGATGGAGATTAACTTCAGCCACGGCAATCCATTGTCCCTTGCTGATCAAGTGTTTATCTTTAAACGCACCTTGCGCGAAGCGGCACTGAAGCACGATGTTTGCGCTACTTTTATGGCTAAACCTGTGACTGATGAGCCTGGCAGTGCAATGCACATTCACCAGAGTGTGATCAATAAAGAGACGGGCAAAAATATTTTCACCAATGAAGACGGTACTAAGAGCCAGTTATTCTTGGGATATATCGCCGGTCTGCAAAAATTCATTCCTGAGTTGCTGCCACTGATGGCGCCTAATGCGAACTCTTTCCGTCGTTTCCTACCCGGTACTTCGGCGCCAGTGAACTTAGAGTGGGGCGATGAAAACCGCACCTGTGGATTACGTATTCCAGAGTCTTCACCACAAAACCGTCGTATCGAAAACCGTATTCCCGGCGCCGATGCTAACTGTTATTTGGCAATTGCCGCGAGCTTATTGTGTGGTTATATCGGCATGGTTGAGCAGCTAAAACCTTCGACGCCAGTGCAGGGTAAAGCCAACGAAAGCCGCAGCAACAATACCCATTGTTTACCGCTGACTTTAGAAGAAGCGTTAGCGGCGATGGAAGAAAGTGATGCCTGTAAGCAGTATTTAGGTGAAGCCTTCACCACAGGTTTTGTGGCAGTGAAACAGGCCGAACTTGAAAACTTCCGCCGTGTGGTCAGCTCATGGGAACGTGAATTCCTACTGCTCACAGTGTAATGTTTTTGGGATTGAGTGTACTGACAGTGTTGTCGCGTTAACCCAAGGAAAACTGAGGTTAACGTCGGTCATCCCAAGACTGAGCTTTGCACTGTTTTAGTGAGATTGCACCCAACCGGTGCAACTCACTTGTTAAATAATCTGATGGTTTTTAATGGCTTGTTGATTAAAGTGATTATTCAATTCAGATGCGTGTCCGCTAGAGAAGTGAAATATGGCTAACTGTTTTAAGTCGCTCGTTTGATAGAGTCGCTAACTAATTGTTAGTCATATTTAAAATGTGTTTTATCTTAGTGGTTTTTGCGATTACTTAGGGACTTGAGGCATTTGCCTTAATGTTGCAATATGTACAAGCAGTGTCATATCTAGTCTAATTTTTTGAGTGTTAATGCAATACCGATGCCTCGAAAATTTGGCACGAAACCTGATACTTAACAAATTGCAGCAAGATATAAAGGTGGCATGGAACTCATGCCGTAGAGACTGCCGATGCGGTTTGTAAGGTGTAGCATTGGTCGAAAATAACAACAATATCCGGATAGCCCGGTGACACAATGTCAGAATTTGCTTAAGCAATTCTGCTACCCGAGAAAGGAGAAAGCATGAAGCTATTTAATAAGATGACCACTCTAGCTCTGGTAACTGCGAGCGTATTAGCGAGCGCAGCGGCCCAAGCGGAAGAAGTGGTTCGCGTGTATAACTGGTCAGATTATATCGCGGAAGATACCTTAGAAAACTTCAAGAAAGAAACGGGCATTCGGGTAATTTACGATGTGTTCGATAGTAACGAAGTACTTGAGGCTAAATTACTGTCTGGTCGTAGTGGTTACGATATCGTTGTCCCTTCTAACCACTTTCTCGCTAAGCAAATCAAAGCGGGTGCTTTCAAACCTTTAGATCGCGCTAAGCTACCTAACTTCAAAAATTTAAATCCAGCCCTGATGAAGCTACTTGAGAAAGCTGATCCGGGTAACCAGTATGCCGTGCCTTATTTATGGGGAACCAATGGTATTGGTTACAACATAGATAAAGTGAAAGCGGCTGTGGGTGAAGATGCGCCATTCAACTCAATGGAACTGATCTTCAATCCTAAATATGCTGAAAAAATCTCTAAGTGTGGCTTTGCTATGCTGGACTCTGCCGACGATATGGTGCCTCAAGCACTGATTTATTTAGGTTTAGATCCTAACAGTTCCAACCCAAGCGATTATGAAAAAGCCGGTGAGTTACTGGAAAAAATCCGTCCTTACGTGACCTATTTCCACTCTTCTCGCTATATTTCCGACTTAGCAAACGGTGACATTTGTGTGGCCTTTGGTTTTTCTGGTGACGTATTCCAAGCTAAAGCACGTGCTGAAGAGGCGGGTAATGGCAATAAGATTGGTTACTCGATTCCAAAAGAAGGCGCCAACCTGTGGTTTGATATGTTAGCTATCCCAGCCGATTCGACTAACGCAGATAATGCACTGACGCTGATTAACTATTTCCTCCGTCCAGAAGTCATAGCGCCTATCTCTAACTATGTGGCCTATGCTAACCCGAACGATCCTGCACAACCTCTGGTTGATGAGGCTATCCGCACCGATCCCGCGATTTATCCACCGCAAGAAGTGTTAGATAAACTTTATATTGGTGAAATCCGTCCTTTGAAAATCCAACGCGTATTAACCCGTGTTTGGACCAAAGTGAAGTCAGGACAATAGTCGATAAGGGGCAAGCCTAGCTTGCCCCTAGCTTGGCAGACTGGCTATGTCCAATCCTATGCATAGTTCATCCACGTATAGGATTTGACACAGTTTGGTTAACCTCTTTTCATTCATTAATCGTGTTGAACCCAGAGTTTGAGCGTATTGACGCATCATTTTCGGGTGGAGAAGTACTATGGCAATCACCTCGGGCGTCACCAATAAACCGACAACAAAGACGCAAGAAAAAGTACTGCTCAGGATTGAGCGGGTAAGCAAGTTATTCGATGACGTACGGGCTGTCGACGACGTGTCATTAACCATCAATAAAGGCGAAATCTTTGCCTTACTCGGCGGCTCAGGCTCGGGTAAGTCGACGTTATTGCGCATGTTAGCGGGATTTGAAAAGCCCACCTCTGGCCGTATTTTCCTCGATGGCGAAGACATCACAGATTTACCCCCATACGAACGTCCGATCAATATGATGTTCCAATCCTATGCTCTGTTTCCCCACATGACAGTGGCGCAAAACATTGCCTTTGGTTTGAAGCAAGACAAGTTACCTAAGGCCGAGATTGAGCAGCGCGTACAAGACATGCTCAAGCTAGTACACATGGAGCAATACGGTAAACGTAAGCCACATCAGTTATCCGGTGGTCAACGTCAGCGTGTTGCCTTGGCTCGTTCACTGGCAAAACGGCCGAAATTATTACTGCTCGATGAGCCTATGGGCGCATTGGACAAAAAACTGCGTACCCAGATGCAACTCGAAGTGGTGGAAATTCTTGAGCGTGTCGGTGTGACCTGCGTGATGGTGACCCACGATCAGGAAGAAGCCATGACAATGGCGGGGCGCATTTCCATTATGAGCGACGGTTGGATTGCCCAAACAGGCTCGCCCATGGACATTTACGAAAGCCCGAACAGCCGCATGATTGCCGAGTTTATCGGCACTGTGAACTTATTTGGTGGCGCGATTGAAGTGGATGAAGTCGACCATTTGATCATTAAACCTAATGAGTTGGCTCAATCTTTTTATGTCGGTTACGGGGTGTCGACCAACGTCGAAGACAAAAACGTGTGGTTAGCTGTGCGTCCTGAAAAGACCATTATTAGCCGTGAACAGCCTGAAGGTCAGTACAACTGGGCCAAAGGAATCGTACACGATATCGCGTATTTAGGCGGTATTTCAGTGTATTACATTCGTTTAGAGAATGGTCAAATCGTCCAGTGCAGTATGACTAACCGTGAACGCCGCGCCGATCATGCCACATGGGATGACGAAGTGTTCATCAGTTGGGAGGACACCAGTGGCGTGGTGTTGAGATCATGAAGATACCGACTAAATTAAAGTGGCTCAAAGGCCGCATTTGGACCATAGGCATACCCTATGCTTGGCTGTTATTGTTCTTTGCCTTGCCATTTGCGATTGTCCTTAAACTGAGTTTTTCGACGGCGGCGATTGCGATCCCGCCCTATGAGGCCACGTTCCAATATGCCGATGATGTGTTAAATATCTTCCTGCACTTTGGTAACTATTTGATGTTGCTTGATGATTCGCTGTATTACATGGCGTATCTCAGCTCATTGAAAATGGCGTTAATTTCGACCATCGGCTGTTTGATTATTGGCTATCCAATGGCCTATGCGATTGCCCGTGCGCCAGCGCGTTTGCAAACCGTATTGCTGCTGTTAGTCATGTTGCCTTCTTGGACCTCATTTTTAATCCGAGTTTACGCTTGGATGGGGATCTTAAGTAACACAGGGATCATCAACCATTCGCTGATGTGGCTGGGAATCATCTCTGAGCCGTTACAAATCCTCAATACCAATATTGCCGTGTATATCGGCATCATCTATGCGTATTTACCTTTTATGATTTTGCCCTTGTACGCCACCTTAGTGAAACTCGATATGAGTTTGATTGAAGCCGCGTCTGACTTAGGCTCAAGCCGTTTAAATACCTTCTGGAAAATCACTTTCCCGCTGTCAAAAAGCGGTGTGATTGCCGGTTCTATGTTGGTGTTTATTCCTGCCGTGGGTGAGTTTGTGATCCCTGAGCTACTCGGTGGTCCAGATTCCTTAATGATAGGTCGAGTTTTATGGCAAGAATTCTTCAATAACCGCGACTGGCCTGTGGCTTCGTCACTGGCGATTGTAATGCTGGGCTTATTGATTATTCCTATTACCTTATTCCATCGCTATCAGGCGCGTAGTTTGGAGAAAGACCTATGAAAAAGTTAAGTTTTTCTTCAGCAATGTTGTGGTTTGGCTTGTTCTTCCTGTATGCACCTATGTTAGTGCTGGTGATTTACTCCTTTAACGACTCTAAATTAGTGACGGTATGGGGCGGATTTTCACCTAAATGGTATGGCGAGTTATTTGCCGATCAACAGATTTTAGATGCGGTATGGACCAGTCTACGGATAGCGTTTTATAGCTCAACCATGGCGGTGATTATTGGCACTATGGCGGCTTTTGTGATGACACGCTTTAAGCGTTCATGGGCGAAGCTGACATTATCGAACATGATCACTGCACCACTGGTTATGCCAGAGGTGATCACAGGTCTGTCTTTGCTACTGCTATTTGTGCACATGGCCGACTTGTTTGGTTGGCCTAAAGAGCGCGGCATGTTGACCGTGTGGATTGCGCATTCGACCTTCTGCGCTGCCTATGTAGCTGTGGTTGTGTCGTCAAGATTGCGCGAGCTGGACATGTCTATCGAAGAAGCGGCAATGGACTTAGGCGCAACCCCGCTTAAGACCTTCTTCCTCATCACAGTGCCTATGATTTCGCCGGCGCTGGTGGCGGGTTGGTTGTTGTCATTCAGTTTGTCCTTAGACGATTTAGTGATCGCAAGCTTTGCCTCGGGCCCAGGTGCAACGACGCTACCTATGGTGGTGTTCTCCTCAGTACGTTTAGGGGTTTCGCCTAAGATCAACGCCTTAGCGACACTGATCATTCTGTGTGTTTCGTTAATCGCCTTCTTGTCTTGGTATATGGCAAGGCGGGCAGAGAAACGCGACCGCACACCGATGAACTAGTTTGCTTAATCTTGGGGTGGCTTTGGTATCGCCAAAGCCACCCTTGTTAATTGTCACCGCTCCCATTGCAGGCCAGTTCTGCTACTCGACACCATTAGCATGACATCGCAGTGCTTAAGATTATTGCGTGTTTGAAATATCAAACAAAATGTAAATTATTTCGCGTATCTGGCTAGTGTTTCGTTTTCTGAAGGTGTAGGATGTGATGGCTGTTTAAAATAATGAACATTAGAATTCAAGGGAACAACATGTCTGCCATAGCTCACGCTGGATCATATTATGCGGCATCGGCCAACGATAAGGTTGAACGTCCGCGTCTACAGGAATCGATTGAAGCCGATGTTTGTGTGATTGGCGCGGGTTATACGGGCCTTTCTGCTGCGCTACATTTATTAGAATCTGGCTTTAGTGTGGTGGTGTTAGAAGCCGCTCGCATTGGCTGGGGCGCCTCGGGCCGTAATGGCGGACAAATCGTCAATAGTTTTAGCCGTGACATTGATACTATTGAAAAAACAGTCGGTAAAGAACAAGGTAAACTCTTTGGCCAAATGGCCTTTGAGGGCGGGAAAATCATCCGCGATCGGATTGCTAAGTACAACATTCAATGCGATCTAAAAGAGGGCGGCGTGTTTGCCGCGATGAACGAAAAACAAATGGGTCATCTGCGCCATCAAAAGCAACTGTGGGAAAGCCACGGTCATGTTAATCAGCTCGAACTTCTCGATGCCAAAGGCATTCGCGGTGTGGTAAATACTGAGCGCTATGTCGGTGGTCTGCTCGATAAAAGCGGCGGCCATATTCACCCGCTTAACTTAGCTCTTGGCGAAGCGCGCGCGGTCGAATCCCTCGGCGGTAAGATTTATGAAGACTCAGCAGTGCTGAGTGTCGACGAAGGCGATAGCCCAGTTGTGCATACGGCGCAGGGCAGTGTCAAAGCCAAGTTTGTGGTCGTAGCGGGTAACGCCTATTTAGGCAAGTTATTACCAGAACTGCAGGCGAAATCTATGCCCTGCGGCACGCAAGTGATAACCACTGAGCCTTTGAGTGACGATTTGGCGGCGAGCTTATTACCGCAGGATTACTGCGTCGAAGACTGTAACTATTTGCTCGATTATTTCCGCCTGTCTGGCGACAAGCGGATGATTTACGGCGGCGGCGTAGTGTATGGTGCCCGTGATCCGGCGGATATCAAGTCGATCATTATTCCGAACATGCTCAAAACCTTTCCGCAATTAAAAGATGTGAAGATTGATTATGCGTGGACAGGTAACTTTCTGCTAACGCTATCGCGCCTGCCACAGGTCGGTCGTATCGGTAAGAACATTTATTATTCACAGGGTTGCAGTGGCCACGGTGTCACTTATACCCATCTGGCGGGCAAGTTACTGGCCGAAATGCTCAATGGCCAAGCCACGCGCTTCGATGCCTTTGCCGCATTGCCACATTATCCCTTCCCCGGTGGTCACGCACTTCGCGTCCCTTTTAGTGCTATCGGAGCTTGGTATTACACTTTGAGAGACAAATTAGGTATCTAGTCTGTTTCATTTATTTTCATTCGAGGCAAGTGATTGCCTCACTAATGCGAGGACGTCCTTGTGTTGCTAAAAGATCCGAGTTTGCTGCGTCAACAATGTTATATCAATGGCCAGTGGTGTGATGCCGAGTCGAAAGAGACTGTTGCCATCGCCAATCCTGCTACGGGCGCTGTGATTGCAAGCGTCCCTGTAATGGGGCAAGTCGAAACCCAAGCTGCGATAAAAGCGGCGGAAGCGGCGCTGCCAGCTTGGCGAGCGCTCACAGCCAAAGAGCGCGGCGCTAAATTAAGACGCTGGTTTGAATTACTCAATGAAAACAGTGATGACTTAGCATTGCTCATGACGACTGAGCAGGGTAAACCGCTGGCAGAAGCTAAAGGTGAAGTAACCTATGCCGCTTCGTTTATCGAGTGGTTTGCCGAAGAGGCGAAACGTATCTATGGTGATACGATTCCTGGGCATCAAGGGGATAAACGCTTGATGGTGATTAAGCAGCCCGTTGGCGTAACGGCGGCGATTACGCCGTGGAACTTCCCTGCGGCGATGATCACTCGCAAAGCGGCTCCGGCTCTCGCTGCGGGTTGTACTATGGTGGTTAAGCCTGCACCGCAAACGCCGTTTACCGCATTAGCCTTGGCCGAACTTGCCGAGCGTGCGGGCATTCCGGCAGGGGTGTTTAGCGTAGTGACGGGCGATGCCGTCGCGATTGGTAATGAAATGTGCAGCAACCCGATAGTGCGTAAGCTGTCGTTCACTGGCTCGACCAATGTCGGCATTAAGCTGATGGAGCAATGTGCGCCAACTCTTAAAAAATTATCTTTAGAATTAGGCGGTAATGCGCCATTTATCGTGTTTAACGATGCCAATATCGATGCCGCTGTCGAAGGCGCTATGATAGCTAAATATCGTAATGCCGGCCAAACCTGCGTCTGCGCTAATCGCATTTATGTGCAGGATGGTGTATACGACGAATTCGCCCTAAAACTCAGCACAGCTGTGGGCAAGCTCAAAGTCGGAGAGGGCATCAAGGAGGGCGTGACTACGGGCCCGCTGATCAATGCTGCCGCGGTCGAGAAAGTCCAGAGTCACCTTATCGATGCCATCGCCAAAGGCGCCTCTGTGCTCGCAGGCGGCAAAGTCCACGATCTTGGCGGTAATTTCTTCGAGCCAACCGTGCTCACCAATGTCGATAAAAGCATGCGTGTCGCCCGCGAAGAGACCTTTGGCCCACTGGCGCCGCTGTTTAAATTCAGTGATGTCGACGATGTGATTAAACAGGCTAACGATACGGAATTTGGCCTCGCTGCCTATTTCTATGGCCGCGATATTTCGCTGGTGTGGAAAGTCGCCGAAGCCTTGGAATACGGCATGGTTGGGGTTAACACCGGCTTGATTTCGACTGAAGTGGCTCCCTTTGGTGGGATGAAATCTTCAGGGCTTGGCCGTGAAGGCTCTAAGTTCGGTATCGAAGAATATTTAGAAATGAAGTACATCTGCATGTCCGTTTAATACGGTCCGATTTGGCGTGTGAGGAACACTAAATGACAACAACCAATGATTCATTGATGGCACGTCGCCAAGCCGCAGTTGCGGGTGGTGTCGGGCAAATTCACCCAATCTTTACCGCGCGCGCCGAAAACGCGACCGTGTGGGATGTTGAAGGGCGCGAGTTTATTGATTTTGCGGGCGGCATTGCTGTGCTTAATACCGGTCATCTTCACCCTAAAGTGAAGGCGGCGGTTGCGGCTCAGCTAGATAATTTCTCCCACACTTGTTTTATGGTGCTTGGTTACGAGAGCTATATCCAAGTGTGTGAAAAGCTCAATCAATTGGTGCCTGGGGATTTTGCCAAGAAGACGGCACTATTCACTAGTGGTTCTGAAGCGGTTGAAAACGCAGTTAAAGTGGCGCGTGCCTATACCAAACGTGCTGGCGTGATTGCGTTTACGTCTGGCTACCATGGTCGCACTATCGCGGCCTTGGCACTGACCGGAAAAGTCGCGCCTTACAGTAAAGGTATGGGGCTGATGTCAGCGAATGTATTCCGCGCCGAGTTCCCATGCGAGATGCACGGCGTGTCCGATGACGATGCTATGGCTTCGATTGAACGTATCTTTAAAAATGATGCCGAGCCAAGTGATATTGCCGCCATTATTTTAGAGCCAGTGCAGGGCGAGGGTGGTTTCTACGCCGCATCACCTGCCTTTATGCAGCGGTTGCGGGCATTGTGTGATCGTGAAGGCATTATGCTCATCGCCGATGAAGTGCAAACGGGCGCAGGCCGTACTGGCACTTTCTTCGCTATGGAACAAATGGGTGTGGCTGCGGATATCACGACTTTTGCTAAATCTATCGCGGGTGGTTTCCCTCTTTCGGGGATTACCGGCCGCGCGCAAGTGATGGATGCGATTGGTCCGGGTGGCCTTGGTGGTACCTATGGTGGCAGTCCGTTAGCCTGCGCCGCAGCGCTTGCTGTCATTGAAGTGTTTGAAGAAGAAAAGTTGCTAGAAAGAGCCAATGCCATTGGTGAGCGCATTAAGTCTGCCCTGAATGTGATGCAGGTCGAACATCCACAAATCGCCGATGTGCGTGGTTTAGGCGCGATGATCGCCATCGAACTGATGGAAGAGGGCAAACCTGCGCCGCACTATTGCGCGCAAGTGTTGAGCGATGCCCGTGACCGTGGATTGATTTTATTATCCTGCGGCACTTACGGTAATGTGCTGCGTATTTTGGTGCCATTAACCGCGCCGGATGCACAAATCGATGCAGGCCTTGGTATCCTCAAAGCCAGCTTCGATGCCGTACTGAAAAGCTAATATTGCTTTGATATAAAAGCTGTTTTAGATGAAAGTCTTACATAATAAAAATCCCGCTTCGGCGGGATTTTTTATGGCAGTCGTTTTGACTGCCAATGACTTTTAGAACGAGTCAGTTTACTGAATCGCTACTGTTTAATCTCCGTTAGGATCTGCAGCGCTTTTTTGCGTTTATCAAGGTCGTACAAGTCATTGGTGAAGATAAACTCATTCACGCCGAATTCTTTGACGATCATTTCCAAACGATGCTTAATCGTCGCTGGGCCGCCAATGACAGATAAACCTAAGAAATTATCGACATAAGTTTCTTCTTGCGCACTCCTCCATAAGCCATCCATAGTGTCAACCGGAGGTTTTAACCATAACTCGTGACCACGGATAAGCGCCAGTACGCGCTGTTTCGAGGTCGTGCCCAGAAATTGCGCTTCTTCATCAGTGTCGGCGGCAACGAGCGGCAAACCTAACATCACATAGGGCTTATCAAGCACTTGAGAAGGTTTAAAGTCGCGGCGATAGATTTCAATCGCATCGTAAAGAAAACGTGGGGCAAAGTGGCCCGCAAACACATAGGGCAAACCGCGCTGCGCCGCTAACTGTGCGCTAAAGAGACTCGAACCCAATAACCAAATCGGCACATTAGTGCCTTCTCCAGGAATCGCTCGCACCGCATGGCGACCATTGTAAGGGCCGAGTAAGGTTTGTAATTCACTGACTTCTTCAGGGAATTGTTCGGCGCGACTGGTATCGCGGTTCAGTGCTCGGCTGGTAACTTGATCGCTGCCCGGTGCGCGTCCCAGTCCTAAATCGATGCGACCAGGATAGAGACTTTCAAGGGTACCGAACTGTTCGGCAACCACTAACGGCGCATGGTTTGGCAGCATAATGCCACCCGCGCCGACGCGAATACGCTGCGTATTGCCAGCAATATAACCAATTAATACTGAAGTCGCCGCGCTGGCGATACCGGGCATATTGTGGTGTTCGGCAAACCAAAAACGATTAAAGCCGAGGCGATCGGCTTCCTTGGCATACTGCAAACTGTTGTGCAGCGTTTCACCCACAGTCGAACCTTGGCGCATGGGCGCAAGTTCCAATAGCGAGAAGGGAATATCGGCCAATATTGATGTCTGTTGTGACATAGTGTCTCCAAGTGACTGCCGTCTTTTGCTAGCGAAAACATTCGGCGCTAACAGTGTTAGTCGCATTGCTAGTGGCATTGTTAGGCGCATAGCGAAGAACAAGCGTTAACGGCTCAGTCTTGATGAATAAAAAGGTATTCAGTGATATTGATATGGGGCTAAGTACTGTGCTTCTCAAGCTTGAACGGCTAACTCTTTTCCCCATTCGTTATTTCATTAGTCATGTCAATTTGAGTTTGCACTTGAGCAGCGCTATTAAACCAGATGCGTCCGAGCCCATACTTGCTTTGTAACAAATCGAGACGGTGAAGTCATCCCAGCGTGAGGGACGATAATGTGGAACTGAAGATCTTATTCTCAGCAACTCAGCGCTAGGCCTGTCACTGCGGGATTGGGTGACGTTTGCTACAGCTCATTTGGTTATGAGTTGCAACACAAGGGTATAACTAAGTGAAGTGATAAAAAACTGCCGATAGCAGGGCTATCGGCAGTTGATGTTATGCAATAGATAAATCGCTATTGTCAGTCGAGCATTATTGCTCGGCTTTTACATCACGTAGCGATGCCGCAGCACTTTCATTCTCAGTATTATTATGTGAATGGTGAGTCTCAGTTAGGCGACGCATTAGCGGTAATACCGCAAGGGCGATAAAGGTACAGACCACAGCCGCGATACCCAACTTATTAAATAGGCTGGTGTATACGGGCAAGGTTTGCAGTGGGTCGACTAAATCTTTTGGCACACTGGCGAAGTTAGCGACCACACCGCCCAGATACTGTGAAATACCTGAGGCGACGAAATAGGCGCCCATCATAAAGCCGCCCATACGCGCAGGTACGTAGCGGGCAATCATAGCAAGACCAAGACCACTCACAAGCAATTCGCCTAAAGAGTAAGAGGCATAGCCCCAGATCATGATCCATGAAGAAGTTTTACCGTTGACGGCGAATTGTCCGGCAAAGCCATAGATAAAGAAGCCAATCGCTACAACGGCAAAACCGAGGGCAAATTTCGCCGCAATAGAGAAGTCTTTATCATTACGACCCGCCCATGAATAACTCCACGCTAAGATTGGACTTAACACCATAATCCATAATGGATTTAATGCTTGGAACTGAGCCGGTGACCAAGTCCACAAATGGGTACCAAAAATTTGGAAATCCCAGTCCACGTTACGCAGGGCAAACAGCGCCAATGACGTCGACATTTGCTGATAGAAGATAAAGAAGAACACGGTTTGTACTGTGAGGATCAGCGCCGCAATCAGTCCCGCTCGTTCACTGGTTTCGCTGGTACGGATCAAGTGGAAGAAAATGGCCAATACGGCTACGCCAGCGGCGTAAACAAAGACACGGGCAACCGCTTCATATTCTAGAATAATGGCCGAAGCGATTACTGACAACGCGGCCAGAGCTAATACTATCGCGAGGCTTTTCTTGTTCACTGGGCGAGTATCTGGCTCAGAACCGTAATGGACTAAACTCTTACGCATTAGTGCATAGTTGCCTAACCCCACCAATATGCCGACACAACACACGGCAAAGGCGGCATGCCAGCCAAACTCGTTGCCATACTGGGCGTTGACATAATCTTTAATCCAAGGCGTCAGCAACATAGAGAAGGTTGAGCCGACGTTGACCGCCATATAATAGATGGTAAACGCACTGTCGATTTTAGAATCGTCACCTTCGTAAATTTTACGAACTAAGTTACCGGCATTGGGTTTGAACAGGCCGTTACCGACCACAATCACGCCGAGCGCTGAAAACATAAACCACGTATTTTCAGTGGGTACGGCCATCAGCGCATAACCCAGAGACAAAATCCCCGCGCCGAGCAGCATAGTGCGTTTAGTGCCGAGGATCTTATCCCCAACCCAACCACCAATCGCCGGTGATACATAAATGAGCGCCGCACAGGCACTCCATACTAAGTTTGCACGTGAGTCATCAAAGCCAAGGCGCTGCACCATAAAGTACACAATCAGCGCTTGCATGCCGTAATAACCAAAGCGTTCCCATAATTCGATAAGAGACACAGTCATAAATGAATGTGTTTTACTTACCGGAGCAGTCCCAATAGTCATATCGCTTGCTTCCAACATTGTTGTTTTAATATTTGAGTTCAAAAGTATAAGGCGATAACCCAAGCAAACCAATGGCAGAGACTGGTAAAACAGACTTTGTTACAAATGAATTGATGAATTTTAATGTGTGTTTAAGGCGTTGAGCGGTGTTAACTAAGACTTTGGGGACGTCAATAAACCCAGCTAAACCTAAAGTCGTCAGCGTCAGTCACAGTGAGATAACACTTTGTGAATCGCTGGGTTAGCGGACTGAGGGTTTAATTTTTTCAGACATAGTTATTATCTTATCAACTCAATACGTTCGAGTGATAAACTTAACAAGGCCTTTTAAGAAAGCGACTTAACATTGCCAGTTGAAAGACCTGAATTTAACTAATGCGACAGTCCGCTAATGTGAAACAGAGAATGCAGAATTGGCAACAATTTAAACCGTAATTTTGTGAGAAGATAACGATATATGGTTCATTTTTAGCGGCAGCTCGTCACGCTGGCATGATCATTTTGAGTTTTATCCTTTCCATCAGTTACTGTGTGAATAGATAAACTGATAATGGTAACTATTTATAAAATAAACTATTTTTGATTACATTGAGGTTGATTGCTATTAGAGCAGAGGGCATAGTGCGTTTGGCTATCCAAATTTAGATAACTTTAAAATTAAGATTTTTACTTCCGTAGAGTCCCTACATTTACAGGAATGTATCAAGCTGTTAATGAGCCGCTTTGCGTTAAATATATTGAGATGGAGTAAGTTGATGTTACGAATTGGTATCGATCTTGGCGGCACAAAAATCGAGTTAGTCGCATTGGATGACGATGGTAAAGAAGTGTTTCGTAAACGCATCCCAACGCCAAGAGAATATGTTACGACAGTCGATGCATTAGTCGCACTCGTGACAGAAGTCGAAGAGAGCCTGCAACAAACCGCCACAATAGGCATAGGTATTCCAGGGGTGATTTCTCCTTTTACTGGCCTAGTTAAAAATGCTAATTCAACGTGGATCAATGGCCATCCCCTCGATGTGGATCTGGGCGCTCGATTAAACCGTAAGGTGAAAATCGCTAATGATGCGAACTGTTTTGCCGTATCAGAAGCGGTCGATGGCGCAGCTGCTGGCAAGTCAGTGGTCTTTGGCGCCATTATTGGTACTGGATGTGGTGCAGGTATCGCCATCAAAGGTCAAGTGCATGATGGTGGTAATGGCATAGGCGGTGAGTGGGGGCATAATCCTTTACCTTGGATGAAAGCCGATGAATTTAATACCACGACGTGTTTTTGTGGTAACAGAGACTGCATCGAGACGTTTATCTCAGGGACGGGCTTTGTACGCGATTTTCGCGCAGCAGGTGGAGTAGCTGACAGCGGTATTGAAATCGCCCAAATGATGCAAGCAGGCGATCCGCTGGCGACTCAAGCATTTGATCGCTTTATTGATCGTTTAGCCCGCTCATTGGCCCATGTGATCAATATGATGGATCCTGATGTAATCGTCCTTGGCGGCGGAGTGTCCAACATCGATGCCATTTACACTGAATTGCCAAAAGTTTTACCGCGATATGTGGTTGGCCGTGAGTGTCACACTCCGGTTGTTAAAAACTGTTATGGCGCTTCATCGGGCGTACGTGGTGCCGCTTGGTTGTGGGGACGCTAACTTTAATCTTAATTTGAAATAGTGTTTGATATCTAAGGCCGAATTCATTTATTTGAATTTGGCCTTTTTTTGATTTTGTCATGCTAAAGTTTTACATTTCATTAGCAACTCTTTATCTTAAGTGCTGGTAATTCTTACGCTAAGTGCTATTTTTAATGCTGGGTAGAAAGTATAAAAATGAATTAGATCATAATAATTACGCTATTGTCGTTCTCTTGGGAGTTTACTAGATGAAGCATTTGTCCATCAGTACTAAGTTGTTGTGGATTACATCAGCATTATTTTTATCGATAGTGGCTATTTTATCTATCAGTTTATGGTGGACACTGTCGGCTCAAAACGCGCAATTGTCAGATCAAGTTCAAAATACCCTACAAATGGAAACGCGGGATAAACTCGAAGCCCGCGCCGGTGAATATGGCGAAATGGTCGCCGGATTTATTAATGAAGCTTATCGCATCCCTTTTTCTTTTGCGGGTATGCTTGAAAGTACTGCCGAGGAATTACCCTTAAAACGTGACCGCTTAGAACTCGCAGTAGCGGCAGTGCTGAAGAAAAATGCGCAAGTCTCTTCCATGTATGCCCAGTTTGAACCAAATGGTTATGATGGGCTCGACAGTGAGTTTTTGAATGTGAATGTTAGCCATAGTGTGGCGACATCTGGCGCTCTAGAGGTCTATTACACCCGTAACGACGATGGCACTGTGGAGCATAACCAAGTTGAAGATTCAGCAGAAAAGTACCTCACTAGCCTGAATGAGTTTGGGATCCGTGATGCTGAATGGTATTTATGCGATAAGGAAACCTTGAAGCCCTGCCTAATGGAGCCGTATTTATACGAGATCACTCCAGGCAACAAAGCTTTAATGACCTCGTTGACTGTGCCCGTGCTTAAACATAAGCAATTTATCGGTGTGGTCGGTGTAGATGTAAATTTGCCAGTCTTTCAAACTCTTATCGATAAGTTGTCTAAGAGTCTTTACGATGGACAAGCAAAAGTGACTTTGCTGAGTACCCGTGGTTTAGTGGTCGCGGCAAGTCATTACAGTAAAAAGGCGCGTCCATTAGCTGAGTCGATAAATCCTACTCTCGCCTCACAAATCATCTCCCTGCACAAGAATTCCGGCTACATGGTTAACGATGATGAAATTATTGTTGCCTACCCCATTAAGATCCCGCTAGCGAATGCCGAGTGGTCCTTGGTTATCCAAGTGCCGACTGCACAGGCGTATAAAAGCTCGATTGAGCTTAATAATGATATGGATGAAATGGCGACTTCCTTAGGCAGTTTGCTGCTGATCGTGGGTATTGTGGTATCGATTGCCGCTGTAATTACCATTAGCTTAGTGATCCGTAGCATTATCTCACCATTGAGAATGATCCAAGGCCGGGTAGAGCATCTTGCGAGTGCCGATGGCGATTTAACGCAATCGATTGAGGTTGATTCCCATGCTGAATTGATTGCGCTAGCGAAAGGTTTCAATTCCTTCATTTATAAACTTAAAAATTTGATTGCCGAGCTGAAAATTCTTGCGAGCCGCTCTCAGGAGGAAAGCCAAGCCTCTGCCAAAATTGCGCAGCTCACCCGTGACAGCGTGAATCGCCAGTACGGTGAAATTGAAAGTGTGGTAACGGCTGTGAACCAAATGAGTGCTACCGCACTTGAGGTTGCTAAGGCATCAGAGCAAACGGCGGCTGAAACTGAAGCTATGTCGCGCAATATTCGTCATAGCGAAGAGAGCCTGACTAAGGCAATGGGTTTTGTCGCGACTATGTCTCAGGAGTCTATGGAGGCTAAGCTGGCGGTGAGTAAAGTGGCTGAAAGCAGTATGAACATCAGTCGCATACTTGAGGTGATAAGCTCCATTGCCGCACAGACTAACCTGTTGGCACTCAATGCGGCGATTGAAGCGGCAAGGGCGGGCGAGCAAGGACGCGGCTTTGCTGTGGTTGCTGACGAAGTCCGCGCGCTAGCATCTAAGACTCAGAGCTCGACGAACGATATTAGTACCCTTATCGACGCACTGCAAAAAGAAGTCCAAAGCGCTTCTGGCATCATAGATAAAGGTGCTGAGCGGGCACAAATGGCCGTATCTCAAACTGAGCAAGCGTTAAACTCATTGAATTCAATGGTGAGTCAGATTGGGGAGATTTCAGGCCAAGTGACCCATATTGCCGCCGCCGCAGAAGAGCAGAGTGCGGTGACTGAAGAGGTTAATCGCAATATCACAGGGATTTCTGATTCGGCTTCTGAACTTGCACGTCTTGCGGGTGAAGCACAGCAAAGCAGTGTAGTTTTAGCAAACTTAGTGAAGCAGCAGCATGAGCAGTTAGGTAAGTTAAAAACCTAGCACGCAGAGGTTTGCTGAGTTAGCGTATTGATTTTAAATAGGCTCTTTGATTGTGTTGCTGGTTAAGCACTGATCAAAGGGCCTATTTTTATGGCAATGGTAAATACCAAAGAACAGGCTGAAGCCATAAAATAGTCAGCGAGCGAGCCAGCTGTAAATGCATGGTGATTATGCGATGATTGGCAGAACAAATATTCTAGATACAAAAAAGCCCATTTTTCAATGGGCTTTTTTGTTGAATCG
>NZ_VXCT01000006.1:0-140799 GCF_052850535.1 Shewanella sp. 1180_01 | reverse complement strand
GGACATTGAATCGATCGGACGATAATTAAGCCCTGCCCTTGGCGTTATCGCGTTATCGCTGAAGGAGAAACCGGTCTTTTTATCATAATCGTCAAACTGGCTAAAACGCAGACCAGCAATCAATGACCACTGTTCATTAAAGTGCAAATGTTCCTGCACATATACACCATAACGATTTGCGCGGGTGCCATCGGTATTTTTGTCTTGCAGCGTGTAAGTACTTGGATCGGTTTCACCATAATTAAGGTCAAAAATATTCAGGTTGCCAACACCTGTTTTATCCGTCGCCAACTTGTAGCTATATTCGGTTTCAACATAGTGATAATCGCCACCAAACAGGAACTCATGTTCAAAACCTAAGGCATCGAATGCATAAACAAAATCATTGGTTAAACTGATTTCATCGTTGGCACGAGCTTGCACTCGGTATTCACGCTTAATGGTGCCATCACCCATAATGGGCTTTTTATTGGCATCTAAGGTCGCCCAACCTCTTGATTCATGATATTGCTGCGTGGAATCATTATTCAAATAACGGATCTGAGTCTTGACCGAGAAATTATCGGTAAATTGATGATCGAGAATCGATTGCAGCACCAGTGCATCCATCTTCTGGAAGTCACTCTTCTCATTGGCATTATAGGATGGCGCAACAAGGAAATTACCGTCATTATCGACAGGCACGCCGCGCAGTCGATTGCCGCCTAAATCCTGCTTAATGATATCGAAGGTCGTGGTGAGCTTAGTATCATCACTGATTTCGTAGAGTAACCCACCCGCCACTTCAGCATTTTGGCTATCGGCATTATTTCGAAAGCTATCTTCCTGCTGATAATAGGCGCCAAAGCGATAGGCGAGATTTTGGGTTAAGCCGCTGGTCAAATCCAGCGAGCCACCCATCATATCCTCGCTGCCAGTGCTCAATGTCAGCTCTTTACTCTCAACAAAAGTTGGTTTTTTAGTGACATAGTTGATCATGCCGCCGGGTTCACCACCTCCATAAAGTGCCGATGCTGGGCCTTTTAACACTTCAACCCGCTGCACATTAAACAGTTGCGGCACAGAAAACCCCGAATAGGGATCGCCCCTTACCCCATCATAAAAGACATTGGCATCGTCACGGAAACCGCGAAAGGTCACGCCCGAATAACTGAACTCACTCACGCCAGCGATTGAGCGATATAAATCGGTAATATTGCGCGCCGCTTGGTCAACAATTAACTGCTCGGTCAGCACTTGCACCGACTGCGGCAATTCCATCACATTGATCGCCGTCTTAGTGCCAACCGTCGTTTCTTTATCGACGTACATTTGCATCGCGCGGCCATGCACGGCAATTCGCTCAGGTGCTGCCAACTTAACTTGCTCATAGGCTGCAGGCTCAGTCGATGCAGGACTTGCAACGGGTGAGCTCGTAGACAAGGTCTGCTGTGGAGCCTCTTTATCGAGTACAGTTTCAGCGGCGAATGCCGACTGATGTTGAGCGAGTGCAAGTGCAATTAATGAGTAGACGAAACGAGTCTTCACAGAATGTCCCCAGCGCGAGCGCATAAAAATGGCATAAACCAAAGGGTTTACAAATGTATTCAAACGAATTGGCCGTCATTATAAAGAATGATTTACGAATAACAACGATTATCATTTGAATTTACATGAATGTGAAATCTGTTAGGTAAATCCCTAGCGTCAGCTCACATAACCCTTGTTATGTTTGGTTATGACTAAAGCGAAAAAAGCGTCAGTAGCACGGACCTTAGATAGCAGTTTTAATCTGGGATAAGCAAAAGACTCACAGTATCGAGCTCAATATTGGCGTGGAACCGAAGAATGAAAACAAGTTAAAGATTTAAACCATACAAAAATAAAAACCAGCGACAGTGCGCTGGTTTTTGGCGGCTCTTGAGCTGTTCTTAAGCTGATTTGACTCAGCCGATAAGGTGAATGCTTAAAAGATAGCTTCATCCAATTGCGTGAGCATTTCACTCGCCTGCTCGATTTGCTTACGCAGACTGCGACCTTGCACAGCCCAGTAAGCCATATAAAAATCGGCAGTTTTCAATTTAGCTTGGTAAAATGCGGTTTCTTCAGTGCCCTGCTCCAGCGCCGCTAATGCCACCGCGGCACTTCTGGCCCACATCCACGCCAGTGCCGTCACCCCAAATAACTCCAAATAAGCCATTGAGGCTGCGCCAATAATGTCTGGATTGGTCGCAGCATGGGTCGCTAAATAACCACTGGCCTTTTGCAAATCACCCGCACAATCCATTAAGCCACTCACGTAAGGTTGCATCGACGCATTCGTACTATGCGACTTAATGAACTCAGTCACTAAAGCCGACCATTGCTGCATCGCCGCACCGCGGTCGCTAAGCAACTTACGCCCCACTAAATCCAGCGCCTGAATGCCGTTAGTGCCTTCATAAATCAGCGCAATACGGCTATCACGCACAAATTGCTCCATACCCCACTCATGAATATAACCATGTCCACCAAATACTTGCTGCGCATCGACACAGGCATTAAAACCACGGTTAGTGATAAAGCCTTTCACAACGGGCGTGAACAGGGCCGCTAACTGGGATGCCGCTTTTGCTTTGGCGGGATCGGTATGGCGCTCAGCTTCATCGAGCCACAAAGCTTGTTGTCCAACTAAGGCTCTTGCGCCTTCATTAAAGGCTTTTTGCGACAGCAACATACGGCGCACATCGCCGTGAACCAAAATCGGATCGGCGGCTTTTTCGGGGGCTTTGGCACCGCTTAAGGCGCGGCTCTGTAATCTGTCTTTGGCATAGGCTAGCGCATTTTGATAGGCAATCTCAGAGACACCCAGCCCTTGCACGCCCACGCCTAAACGCGCTTGGTTCATCATAGTAAACATGGCGCGCAGTCCTTGGTGCGGCTCACCAACAAGCTCGCCCAGCGCAGCTTCAAACACCATCACACAGGTGGAGTTACCGTGAATGCCCATCTTATGTTCAAGGCCGCTGGCATATAAAGTGTTCGGCGCGCCTAGGCTACCATCGCCATTCACTAATACTTTAGGTACCGCAAACAGAGATATACCCTTCACGCCTTCTGGCGCATCCGGCAAGCGGGCTAAAACGAGATGCACTATGTTGTCGGTGAGTTGGTGATCGCCTGAGGAGATAAAAATCTTCTCACCAGTAATAGCAAAAACGCCTTCGGATACAGGCACGGCTTTGGTGCGTAATAAGGCTAAGTCCGTACCGGCGTGGGACTCGGTCAAATTCATTGTCCCAGTCCATTCACCGCTGACCAGTTTACTCAAATATTTTTGCTTAAGCGCATCACTGCCGTGGGCATGAATGGCGGCATAGGCGCCATGGGTCAAACCGGGATACATGGCAAAGGCCATGTTAGTTGCCGTTTGTATCTCAGTTGCAAAAATCCCCACGACTTCTGGCAGGCCTTGGCCGCCATATTCAGGATCGCAGGTCAGTGTTGGCCAGCCATTATCAACAAACTGCTGATAGGCATTATCAAATCCTTCGGGGGTAATCACCTTGCCATCTACCAACTTACAGCCTTGCAGATCGCCGACACTATTGAGCGGTAACATAACTTCAGTACTAAAGTCGGCCATACCTTGCAGGATCGCATCAACAAGATCAGGATCGATTTCATCGAACCCCTTGAGTGCATCTTGCTGATAAATATGTAACATTTCATCGAGGATAAATTGATAGTCGCGCAGCGGCGCTTGATAGACTGGCATAATCGCTTCCCTTTTCTTGTTAGACTGCAACTCAACTAAGTGATCTGACCACTTTGATGCTCTGACCACTTTAGCTAAATTTGCCGAAAAAGAAAGCACCCCAACGGCCAGCAAAGACTTTTGTTTACACAAACGAACAGCGAAACCGTAAATTGATCGCAACAAAGCCTTATGTTATCGCGGAAAACTTTGTAAGCTAACTGCCTGTTTTTCTGATATGCCAGCAGAGTTAAGGATATTGCTACTATGGGTTCTGTCACTACTAAAAAGCACGCCAACGGGCTCGATTATGTCGAAGTGAATACGGCGTTATGTCAGGCAAGAATTTTTTTGCAGGGCGCGCAAATAGACTATTTTCAACCCGTAGGAAAACCACCTTTGCTGTGGGTTTCATCGGCTGACGATTATCAACCCGGTAATGGGATCCGTGGCGGTGTGCCCGTATGCTGGCCTTGGTTTGGCATGAGTAGTGAAGCGAACTTCCCCCAACATGGTTTTGCCCGTACCCGCATTTGGGCGCTGGAATCGGTAGAAATGCGTAATCAGTTAGTGGATTTACGTTTTAGCTTAAAAATCAGTGAGCAAGATAAAATCTATTGGCCGCATAACACTCAGGTCAGCGTGTTATTCACCCTAGGCGACACCCTGAGTATCAGTCTTGTGAATACCAACTTAGGCGATGAAACCGTGACGCTTACCCAAGCGCTGCACACTTATTTCCCGATTGAGGATATCCACCAACTCAAAGCGAGCGGTTTTAGTGGCTCAAAATACATCGAATTTGCCGAGGGACCTTATCCGCAAACCACGGATGAAGTGCTGTTTGATCGCGAGACAGATCGTGTCTATACCGAACTCGGCCCTGTGCAATTATTGCATACGCCGCAGGGGATAATTGAAGTCAGCCGTGAAAACAGCCAGTCAGCGGTATTATGGAATCCATGGATTGAAAAGTCACAACGCCTTGGCCGGTTTAATCCAGAGGATTATTTGACCATGGTCTGTCTAGAAGCGGCCAATGTTTTAGAAGATAAAGTCGTGCTTGCCCCAAGTGAAACCCACAGTTTAGTGACCCATATTCGCTGGAAAGACTAACGATTTAATATCCTCGTTCTTAAAATCTAGAGCTTAAAATCGAGAGCTTAATATCTAGTTCTAAATCCTAGTCAAAAAACGATACAAACAAAAATGCCCAGTCCTATTGCCGACGCTATCGGGACTGGGCATTTTTATCAGTGCAAGATCTAAGTTTTATAGGCTTATTTCGCCGATTTCTCTAGGCGCGCTAACAAGCTAGACGTATCCCAGCGGTTACCGCCCATGCCCTGCACTTCTGAATAAAATTGATCGACTAACGCGGTTAATGGCAAGTGTGAACCATTGCGGCGGGCTTCTTCTAAGGCTATGCCTAAATCTTTACGCATCCAATCGACGGCAAAACCAAAATCATAGCTTTGGCCCCACATGGTTTTGTAGCGATTTTCCATTTGCCAGCTTTGCGCCGCGCCTTTACTGATCACTTCAATCACTTTCTCGCCATCAAGACCCGCCTTGCGCGCAAACTGTAATGCTTCCGCCAAACCTTGCACCACACCCGCGATACAGATTTGGTTCACCATCTTAGTTAACTGACCTGCACCAACCTCACCTAAACGCTCGGCGCAGCGGGCAAAAGCTTCAATAACGGGTTTAACCCGGGCAAACACAGCTTCATCGCCACCAACCATCACAGTCAACACGCCATTTTCGGCGCCCGCTTGACCGCCAGACACGGGCGCATCGAGGAAATCAACGCCCTTTTCTGCTAACACTTGATGAAGCTCACGGGCTACATCGGCCGAAGCCGTAGTATGGTCAACTAACACTGCGCCCTTTTCCATGCCATGAATAACGCCATCACTCCCTAATACCACTTCACGCAGGTCGTTATCATTGCCCACACAAGTAAACACAATATCTTGACCCTCTGCCGCTTCCTTTGGTGTTGGGCAGCAACGTCCGCCATAGGTGTCGACCCAAGTTTGTGCTTTAGCAAAAGTGCGATTATAAACAGTGACCTCATGGCCTTTGTTGAGTAAATGTCTCGCCATGGGATATCCCATTACGCCCAAACCAATAAATGCGACTTTCGCCATGAAGTGCTCCTCAAATAAGTAAACAAGGTGAATCAATTAGAAATAGCTGAATCGAGTTTTATTTCATCTGTCCAATATGTTACCGCTAAAACCTCAACAACAAATACTAAAAAAATGCCACTGAGTGTTTCAATCTATAGGGTCAATTACGGATGCTTATTTAGGGGAATGGGCAGTAAAAATAATGGCGGCAGTGTAGCATTCATCCCGCATAGCGTCAGGTTGAAATCGGCCCCACAGGCAAACGTACTTTTCGACAGAGACAACAAAGGCGCAATAAGCGCCTTTGTTGATGTAATTTATGGGGCTATTTCACCACATGGGCTTCCATTTCGGCACCAATCTTTTTACGCATTTCCATCAAGCGCAGTGCAGAATCGCGCAAATGAATATCATGTTCCGTCTGTGGTACCCACTCAGGCACTGGCGTTGGCTGGCCGTTTTCGTCAACAGCCACCATGATCACAATACAGTGGGTAGTCAAATGACGCTCGGAAACCTTAGGATCGCCTGCGCGCACATCAATACCGATATGCATAGAAGTTTTACCCGTATAAATCACCTTAGCGCTGACTTCGACTATGTTGCCCACTAAAATGGGTTGTACAAAACGAATCCCGCCCGCATAGGCAGTAATACAATATTTACCACTCCAACCCGCTGCACAGGCATAGGCCGCGAGATCGATCCACTTCATCACAGCACCGCCGTGAACTTTACCACCAAAATTTACATCCGCAGGCTCTGACAAAAATCTCAGGGTGCTTTGTCTATCGATACCAGCCATATAACCTCAACTTATTCAGCCACTGTGGCTCAATGTCTTCGCGCAATAAGCTGAGTTTACGATAGAAATCCCCAATAGCGTAAAGATAATTACGATTGGCCTCGCCAAAGAATTCGATTTAACCAAAGTGACTAATAAGCACGCAGCAAAGCAGTAAACTCGGCAGGGCTAAGCGGTAAAGCCATAGCTGTAGCGCGCTGCTAACAAATCGTGTGCCCTTCGCAAAAGTGTACACACCTAAGCCAAGCATGAAGAAACCCAGCACTTCAAGACCCGAGGACATATTGCTGTCGCCACCGACATTAATCGCCGTCACCAATAAGGCAAACCAGACGACCACGTAAGCGGCTATTGCTAAGGTAAAAGTCTTGATCCCTATGTCCATGTTAGGATGCCAAACTTTAAATTCACCGCGGATCAATTCGGTAAGATTGGCCGTTAATGCGCCGATGAGGGGGACAAGCGGGATCACCGCAGGGTTTAACATGACACACTCCATCAAGATTAAATATATCTGTCATTATCTGTGGCCAATAGAATTAAACAAGCTTGATGAACAAAGGTTAACGTTATGGATATCAGGTAGTTAGAAAGTGATTCTTATCACAATAAAGGCGTGAGATAATGCTACTCAATTCACAATCTCAATGGATTTTATCCATAAAAAATGCGCCCTCAGGCGCATTTTTTCACTGTTTTTTTACACTATCAATGTGTGTTTTACACTTTCTTAAACAGTAATGAACCGTTAGTCCCACCAAAACCGAAGGAATTACACAGAGCGTAATCCATCTTCACGTCACGGGCAGTGTGGGCGACAAAGTCTAGGTCACAACCTTCATCGGGATTATCCAAGTTGATGGTTGGCGGTACGACTTGGTCGCGCAGTGCTAGTAAGGTGAAAATCGCTTCAACTGCACCTGCAGCACCTAAGAGGTGACCCGTCATCGATTTAGTCGAGCTAACCAGTACTTTATAGGCGTGATCGCCAAATACAGACTTAACCGCTGCCGCTTCTGCTTTATCACCCGCAGGCGTCGACGTACCGTGGGCGTTGATATAGCCAATTTGCTCCAGTGATAACTTAGCGTCATTAATGGCATTGACCATAGCCGCAGCAGCGCCAGCACCGTCGCTTGGAGGCGATGTCATGTGGAAAGCATCACCGCTCATACCAAAACCGACTAACTCGCCGTAAATGGTCGCACCGCGCGCTTTAGCGTGTTCGTACTCTTCCATCACCATCACGCCCGCACCATCACCGATCACAAAACCATCACGGTCTTTATCCCATGGACGACTTGCCGCAGTCGGATCGTCATTGCGTGTCGATAATGCTTTCGCTGCACCAAAACCTGCCACGCCTAAAGGAGAAGTGACATCCTCAGCACCGCCAGCCACCATCACGTCGGCATCGCCATAGGCAATGGTACGCGCTGCAAAACCGATATTGTGCACGCCTGTAGTACAAGCGGTCGTCACGGCGAAATTGGGTCCTTTCATGCCAAACATGATCGACAAGTGGCCCGAAATCATATTGATGATAGTGCTAGGCACAAAGAAAGGAGAAACCTTACGCGGACCACCATTCATCAAGGCGCTATGCCCTTGTTCAATCAACCACATGCCGCCCATACCCGCACCAATAGCAGTACCGACACGACCAGGGTTTTCTTTACTCATATCCAGACCTGAGTCTTGGATAGCTTGGATGCCAGCCGCCATACCGTATTGAATAAAGAGGTCCATCTTACGGGCGTCTTTTTTCGTTACGTATTGCTCAACATCGAAATCTTTTACTGAACCACTGAAACGGGTGGTAAATTCACTGGCATCAAATTTGGTTATCGGTGCAATACCACTCTTACCCGAAAGCAAAGCCTTCCAAGTAGTATCGACAGTATTGCCCACTGGAGTTACTAACCCCAAACCGGTTACCACTACACGACGTTTAGACACGGCAGTCACCTTTAAATACTAAATTTGTTAGTTCTGATAGATAAAACAAGATTTTCTATCATTAGACAATTTCTTAAATAACTTTATTTAGAACAATTCGCCAATCTGCGGCGAGCATCTCGTGGATAACAATTAAAACACGATCCAGAGACGATTGAATGGCACGGAGGCAGAATTTGACGGGGGTAAAACAAAAACAGGCGGCAAAAATGCCGCCTGTCTTCAAGAATTCAGAATTACTGATTCTTAGAAACGTAGTCGATCGCTGCTTGAACAGTAGTGATCTTTTCAGCTTCTTCATCAGGGATCTCGGTATCAAACTCTTCTTCCAGAGCCATAACCAACTCAACAGTGTCCAGAGAATCTGCACCCAGATCGTCAACGAAAGATGCCGCTGGCTTAACGTCTTCTTCTTTAACGCCCAGTTGCTCTACAATGATTTTCTTTACACGTTCTTCGATGTTGCTCATTAGTTTTCTTTCCTATTCAAATTACGCACTTGCGTAAGATTGCGAGTAGTTTATTAGATTTGGCTGACAATGCAAGCTTAGTTTTCGTGGTCTAACCACGAAATTTCACTATCAATTGATACAGATCACTACTCAGTTGCGACAGAAATCCCTGCCATTCGCCCTTAAACCATGTACATGCCGCCATTCACATGCAAAGTTTCGCCTGTGATGTAAGCGGCTGAGTCCGAGGCCAAGAAGAGCACTGCGTTCGCAATTTCTTGCGCTTGCCCTAATCGTTCCATCGGAACCTGTGACATGATAGCTTTTTGCTGCTCTTCGGTCAGCTCATCTGTCATATCGGTCTGGATAAATCCAGGAGCGATAGCATTAACTGTAATTTGACGAGATGCAACCTCTCTTGCAAGAGATTTTGTAAATCCAATCAAACCCGCCTTTGCTGCCGAGTAGTTAACTTGACCTGCATTACCCATGGTACCTACCACTGAACCGATATTGATGATTCGGCCAAAGCGCTTTTTCATCATGGTACGCATCACAGGTTTTGATAGTCTAAATAACGATGTCAGGTTAGTGTCGATAATATCCTGCCATTCATCATCTTTCATCCGCATCAGCAGATTATCACGGGTTATACCCGCGTTGTTGACTAGAATATCAACATCACCGGCTTTTTCTTTGATCGAGGCGAATAAATGTGTAACAGATTCACTATCTGTGACATTAAGCACTAAACCAAAACCTTTGTCACCCAGATATTCTTGGATCGCCGCAGCGCCCTTCTCACTGGTTGCGGTTCCAATAACAACGGCACCGGCTTCGACCAGTGTCTCAGCGATCGCACGGCCAATACCGCGGCTCGCACCTGTCACCAAAGCCACTTTGCCGGTTAAATTCAGGTTGAAACTCATACAAACTCCTTACTCAGTTAATGCTGCTAATGAAGCGACATCATTAACCGCTTGGGCTGATAGTGATTTATTAATTCGTTTTGCTAATCCTGTCAATACTTTACCAGGACCACATTCCACCAGTTGGGTAATGCCTTTTTGGGCCATTAGCTCAACGGTTTCGCTCCAGCGTACAGGACAATATAACTGACGTACTAATGCATCTTTAATGTCAGCAGCAGAGTTGGGGGATGCCACATCAACGTTATTAATCACTGTAATTGCTGGGGGATTAAACTGTACATCGTTTAATGCCACGGCCAATTTATCCGCCGCAGGTTTCATTAATGCGCAGTGTGATGGCACGCTGACAGGTAACGCTACCGCCATTTTAGCGCCCGCAGCTTTACAAGCCGCTGCTGCACGCTCAACCGCGTCTTTTTGACCCGCGATAACCACTTGACCAGGACTGTTGAAGTTAACTGGGCTCACCACGTCGCCTTGAGCCGCTTCGGCACAAGCATTCGCAATACCCTCGTTATCTAAACCGATAATGGCATACATAGCGCCTGTGCCAGCAGGAACCGCTTGCTGCATCAGTTGACCGCGTAACTCCACCAACTTAATCGCGTCTTTAAAATCCATGACTCCGGCGCACACTAAAGCAGAATACTCGCCTAAGCTGTGACCTGCCAACATGGCTGGCATAGCTTTGCCTGAAGCCACGTAGGCACGCCAAATCGCCACACTCGCCGCTAATAGGGCTGGCTGGGTTTTATCGGTTTCATTTAAGCTTTCAACGGGACCTTGCTGAACCAATGCCCACAAATCGTAACCTAAGACGTCACTCGCTTCGGCAAAGGTTTGCCCGACAACGGCGTGTGATTCGGCAAGCTCGGCTAACATGCCTAGGGCTTGTGAACCTTGGCCTGGAAATACAAAAGCAACATTTTCCATATTCAAATTACCTATGGCTAACTTAATTTATTGAAAAATCATGTGGAAAACACATGTAGAACTTAGAAACGAATGAGCGCACTGCCCCACGCAAAACCAGCACCGAAGGCTTCAAGCAGCAGTAGTTGTCCACGCTGAATGCGGCCATCACGCACGGCTTCATCTAATGCGATGGGCACAGATGCAGCCGAGGTATTACCGTGTTTAGCTAAGGTCAATACGACTTTATCGAGACTCATATCGAGCTTTTTGGCGGTAGCATTGATAATACGGAAGTTAGCTTGATGCGGCACCAACCAATCAATTTCTGACTTATCGATATTGTTGATGCGCAGCGTCTCAGTCACAACATGGGACAATTGAGTCACTGCCACTTTAAAGACATCGTTACCTTTCATGGTCATAAAACCGACCGCTTCAGAGGTTTCGCCTTGGCGTGGTGGGAAAGCGCATTTCAATAAGTCGCCTTGGCGACCATCGGCATAAATGTGGGTAGAAATGATCCCTGGCGTTTCAGATGCACCAATCACAACGGCGCCCGCACCATCACCAAATAAAATAATCGTTGAACGATCTTCTGGCTCACATAGGCGAGACAGCACATCGGCACCAATCACTAAGACTTTTTTAGCAGCGCCCGTTTTAACAAATTGGTCGGCAACAGATAAAGCATAAACAAAGCCTGAACAAGCCGCAGCGATGTCGAATGCTGGAATGGTATGCACGCCAAGCATGGCTTGGATTTCACAGGCCGCAGCCGGAAAAGCATTTGGTGCACTGGTGGTGCCGCAAACGATCATGTCTAAGTCTGATGCTTCTATGCCAGCCATTTCCAGCGCTTTGAGTGCCGCTTGGTAGCCCATAGTTGAAACGGTTTCATCGAAGGCCGCAATGCGACGTTCTGATATACCTGTACGTTCAACAATCCATTGGTCGGTGGTTTCCACCATTTTTTCCAAATCTTGATTGCTACGCACCTGCACTGGCAGATAACTACCAGTTCCGAGAATTTTTGTATGCATAAGGAGGGATCAGTTATTTATATCTATAATAATTGATTTACTTTACATGCTGTTGAACTTTCTATTAATTTCAACTTAAGCTATGTCGATAAATCTTGATTTTGTACGCTGTTTTGTACACATCTAAAAGTTAGCCAGATTTGTACGCACTAAGTTTATCGCCGCAAAGTAACATAAAAAAACAGCTGGCAATAGAATTTATACCGCAAAACTGGTCTGCTTTGCTATGCAGTCTTGTCGCAAAGTTACATTAAGAATCAGACATCCTCACATTAATTGAAGTGATATTTTCATGAGCAAAGAATAATTGTGACTTAAGTCAAAAATAATCATCTTCATGTATGTAAGGGATTGGTGAGTTAACTGAAGATTCGCCCCAGTAACCAAATGCACTACCCCCAACAGGCATGCTGCCAGCTCCTTTGGTCAACACTCCGCAAGTAAAAGTCCCATCTGACTTAAGCCAAATTCCGACAGGGAAAGGAGTAAAACTTAGCTTTGCTGCTCCAATCAATCTGGCCTGATACATCGGTTTTTTTGTGGCGATGTTTGGGAATTGCTGCGGATTTGAATCGCCGATCGCATGCCAACCAGCTGAGCCTGGTGGATTTGCTAATGGCGTAGGTGAGCTGAGATAGCCTCTTGGCATTTCTGGTGGGTTCGCTGAACTGAATGCCACGCCGCCATCGTCACCATAAAACGCTAAACCCCAGCTTGGAAGGGTTTGCAAGGGTGAACCAAAGGCGATAATTTTAACTGCGCCAGATCTTGGCGGTTCGTCATTATAAGTCGAGCCAACATTATACAAACCGCCAGCTCTTAAACACTTAACGCGCCAATATCCGCCACTTGAATAAACGTAAGATGCCATGGCGTTGTAACCAGTATCGCTGACATAAACACTTGGAGGCGGTTCTGTTGATGCAATCGCGGTTGAAACATCTATTTCTCTATCTGAATTGGTAATTGTGTATTTAAATCTTTCTACGTTTAAACGGTTAGCATTTGATAAGGCCACCGCGACACCTCCGTCAGCAAATAAGATCCCGTAGTTATCTGGAACATTGGCAACAGGGTAATACGCATAAATATTAAATTTTACGACCGAGTTATTTAGCGGGGAGTCTGCGCCACCGTACCAAAGGCTTTGTGATAGCGTTACCCTTCCACCGTCGCACTTACTGCTAACAATGTAACCCGTGTAAACAGTGCTACCAAAGCTAACATAAGAGGTGTGCCTGACAGCGGCACCAGCAGGCTGAATAAACAGCCTGCAACCATTTGGTACGACAAAGTCTTGTACAACATCTGCGGCAGATAGATATTTTACTGTAAACTCAATTGTTCCTTTAAATGCCATTGGATACCATCCGCTGGTGATATCTATGGTTCTATCTTGAGCGTAAAGCGCTAATCCATAACTCATATAAGTTTGCCAAGTCTGATTTTAAGTGTGCCAGCTGCGTCATAGACATCGATTCTTTCATTGGTAATTCTCATTCGTCCTTGTCCAGCTTGATAACCATTTATCTCAAAAAGCCCATTTTTATCAAGCTTCCAACCAATCGAGTTTGCAACATAGTTTGTTGATTGGATGTAACTGCCGATCTTGGCATTTGTGATAGTTCCATCACCAATTACCGCGCTATTAATAAATACCTGACCGCCCTGAACCACGAAAGGTGTTGTGATGGTGGATGTGCCAGTGATTTGATTAACGATGGCAAATCTATCAGCAGTAAAGAGTACCTGCGATTGCATACCTTCAGGCGTGTTCTCAACGCCGATAGCCATACCCGCACCGTAATACTTACCATCTGCGGTTACGCCTACTTTTACCGAGTACATGGCTTGCAGCTTGCCATCTAACTCTGCAAGAGCGGTTGATGTTTGCTGCACTGCAGCTGATGCGTTATTAGCCGTCGCCTGAACAGTATTGATCTGTGTTGCTAGTGCGCTATCGGCATTTGCTCGAGCAGTTTGCTCGGTTTGAATCGCTGCAGCGTTTTGGGTAACGCCTTGTTGAGCTGCGTTTGCGGCGGCTTGGGCAGCAGCGGCTGCGCTGGCGGCATCGGTGGCCGCTTTATCAGTGACCGCAACCCATGCTGAACCACTCCAACGTTTTGGCGTGTTGGCATTGCCTGTGGTATCAATCCACAGGTTTTGCGCTAAGCGATCAGCAGCTGCAGGGGCCGTAGACTGGATCAGCACCTTGCCTTTGGTACCCGCTAAACCTGCAGCATCGGCAGCAGCTTGTGCGGCTGAGTTAGCGGCACTTTGAGCGGTTGATGCTGCGGCATTCGCAGCCGTCGCCGAGGCTTGAACTGTGGTGATATTTTGTGCCAAAGCACTATCTGCATCAGCCCGAGCTGTTTGCTCTGCCTGAATAGCAGCAGTATTTTGTGTGACGCCTTGCTGGGCGATATTTACAGCGGCTTGAACTGTAGTGATGTTTTGTGCCAAAGCACTATCTGCATCAGCACGGGCAGTTTGCTCTGCCTTAATTAAGGCGCCATTGGCATCCACAGTAGCCGAAATGCTGATGATCTGATTAGCGAGCGATTCGTCGGCTGTCGTCCTAGCCATTTGCTCAGTAATGATAGCGGCTGTATTTTTATCCATAGTCGCAGCGACACTTGCAATACTTTTCGCCAATGCCTCATCAGATGAAGCCCTTGCATATTGCTCAGACCACACGCCAGCGAGTACAACTGTAGTTCCAGCATTCCAGCTCATATCGCCAGCAAGAGGTGGGTTTACTTGCGCAAATATACCGTCAATGCGTGATGCCTGAGCGGTATCTGCATCAGCTCTTGCTGTTGCTTCAGTTTGTATTGCTGCAGCATTAGCTGACGCCGATGCTTGTACTGTCGTGATACTCTGAGCCAAAGCACTATCTGCATCAGCCCTAGCGGTTTGCTCTGCCTGAATAGCAGCAGTATTTTGCGTGACGCCTTGCTGGGCTATATTTGCAGAAGCTTGAACAGTAGTGATATTTTGTGCCAAAACGCTATCAGCATTAGCCCGAGCGGTTTGTTCTGCCTGAATAGCTGCAGTGTTTTGAGTCGCGCTTTGCTGTGCTGCATTTGCAGCAGCTTGAACAGTGGTGATGTTCTGTGCCAAAGCACCATCTGCATCAGTCCTAGCTGTTTGCTCTGCTTGAATGGCGGCGGCATTTTGAGTAACACCTTGCTGTGCTGCATTAGCTGTAGCTTGAACTGTCGTTATGCTCTGCGATAAAGCACTATCTGCATCAGCCCGAGCAGTTTGCTCTGCCTGAATTGCTGCAGTATTTTGTGTAACACCTAGCTGTGCAGCATTCGCCGCAGATTGGACTGTAGTAATATTTTGTGCCAAAGCGCTATCGGCATTGGCTCGAGCGGTTTGCTCTGCCTGAATTGCTGCAGTGTTTTGTGTCACTCCTTGCTGTGCAGAATTAGCTGTAGCTTGAACTGTCGTTATGCTCTGTGCCAAAGCACTATCTGCGTCTGCACGAGCGGTTTGCTCTACCTGAATAGCAGCAGCGTTTTGAGACACGCCTTGCTGCGCTTCATTTGCTGCAGCTTGAGCTGCGGCAGCTGCACTAGCAGCATCAGTTGCGGCTTTATCGGTTACCGCTACCCATGCTGAACCACTCCAACGTTTAGGCGTATTCGCATTGCCAGTGGTATCAATCCACAGGTTTTGCTCTAGACGATCAGCCACCGCAGGTGCTGATGATTGGATCATCACCTTACCTTTAGTGCCCGCTAATCCTGCTGCGGCGGATGCAGCTTGGGCTGCTGAATTAGCTGCCGTTTGCGCAGTTAATGCTGCGGTATTAGCAGCCGTCGCCGAGGCTTGAACTGTAGTGATATTTTGTGCCAATGCACTATCTGCATCAGCCCGAGCAGTTTGCTCTGCCTGAATAGCTGCAGTGTTTTGTGTAACACCTTGTTGCGCTGCATTTGCTGCAGCCTGAGCAGCTGCAGCTGCACTAGCAGCATCAGTCGCGGCTTTGTCGGTAACAGCCGACCATGCGATCCCATTCCAACGCTTAGGCGTATTAGCATTGCCTGTAATATCAATCCACAGATTCTGAACTAAACGATCAGCGACTGCTGGATAAGATGACTGTATCAATACCTTGCCCTTAGTCCCTGCTAATCCTGCAGCATCCGCAGCGGCTTGAGCGGCTGAGTTAGCGGCACTTTGAGCGGTTGATGCTGCGGTATTAGCGGCAGTCGCCGAGGCTTGTACTGTAGTGATGTTTTGTGCCAAAGCGCTATCTGCATCAGCCCTAGCGGTTTGCTCTGCTTTGATCAAGGCACCATTGGCGTCGACACTAGCTGAAATACTGATGATCTGATTAGCGAGCGATTCATCGGCTGTCGTTCTAGCCATTTGCTCAGTAATGATAGCGGCTGTATTTTTATCCAAAGTCGCAGCAACACTTGCAATACTTTTTGCTAATGCCTCATCTGCTGAAGCCCTCGCATAGTGCTCAGACCACACGCCTGCAAGCACAGTAGTAGTCCCCGCATTCCAGCTCATATCACCAGCAATTGGAGGATTTACCTGTGCAAATATACCGTCAAGTCGTGATGCCTGTGATACTAGCTGACCATCAATATTTTCAATGGAGTTTTCAACAGTATCAATGCGAACAGTCAATGCTGATACTGCTTCACCTAAAGATGAATACTCACCTATTTTTGTCCAATAAGACGTATTAGTTGGCAAAGTTCCAGCAGGAACAGTCTGCTTTGCTGAATAAAGTTTGCTTTGGTACTTAACTAATTGCCCAGTTAGATAAGCAGAATTACTATCCCAATCAGGGGCTCCAGATATATCTGCAATTTCAGACTGTATTTGGTCAATTACTGTTTGTGTTTGGCTAAGTGTGTCTTCAATGCTGGGGATTTTATTGGCTTCAAATTGAATTTGTTCTATTTGTGGAATAACAACATTATTAAGTTGATTATCAATGCTCGGGATTTTATTAACTTCGACTTGGATCAGTTCAATCTGAGGGATGACAACTTCATTAAGCTGACTATCAATGCTCGGGATTTTGTCCGTTTCAATTTTAATTAGCGGGATCAGTTCTATCTCGCCGAGCAACTCCTGCCCTAGTGCTGAAGATGTAATGCGCTCGCTGAAATACTCATCATATTTTGTTTGATCTGTCGATGACTGTCCGCTTACAAATCCTGACCATGGCCCAACGTTACCAGTGCGATCGACTAACCGAGCCCTAAACCAAAAGCTGGCGCCGGCACTTAGTCCCGTCATGGTGTGAGTTGCAATGGGGTAAGCAAAATCACCCAACTTGATCATGCCACTATCGTTATTGTTGGGCCCGTACTCAAGCTCAGTACGTAAAGTATCCTCAGCACCTGCAGGGAATAACCAATTAAGCCTGATACCAAACACTAATGCCGTAGCGGTAAATGATGCGACTGCAGGCGGTAAGCCAGTTTTACCTGTGATATTGGTCAGCTCTGATGACTTTGGTACCGACGAAACATCAACCGAGTTAATTGCACGAACTCTAGCAATATATTGCCCGGTGTAAACGCCGCGGATATCAACCGATGTGCTGCTGGTTTTTGGCAGTTTTATCCACTCGCCTGAGTCTTTACGCCATTCCACTTCATAAGCAACCGCATTTTTTGCTGTCGCCCACAGAATCGTCATAGTAGTGACTGCGAGTGTTTGCTCGGTGAATACTGACTGTGAAATGGTGACAGTAGCCGGAGCTTCTTGGGCACCGATGGGCAGTTTGCTTATAGGGCGTTCTTCTAACCGTGCGCCTGTATCAATGTAAGGATATTTGCTTGGGTTATGCTCAACTGCGGTGATCTCGTACTCAATGCTGTCGCTATTTGCTTTGGCTACGCGCAGCACTCTAAATTGCTGCAACTTTAGCTCGTCTGACTCAACCGACCATAGCAGTTGCGGCCGTGGGGTTTCACTGTATTCCGTTGTTACCGTTACCTCACGGCCATTAACGGCCTCAATAGTACGTGCCTGCGCTTTACCGCTGGGCAAGTTGATAATGAGTCGATCATTCACCGCAATTGTGTCCGCACGGTCTAAGGTAATCTGCTTGCCGTTAACCGCCGAGATTCGACCTCCAATGCGGCTACCTGCAATCAATTGATCTGCTATGCCGATAACGAAGCCAGGTAATGGGATGCTGCCGTCCATGCCAACTTTAAAATTGACGGCACGGTCATTGTTATTGGTATAAATAGCCCACTTGCCACGGCGTTGCGCTTCTGATTCTCGGGTACAACCTAAGGCCGATAATTCGATCACGTTGTCGCCATAGCGGCGCTGTAATGGTTGATCTGATACAGAGGTAACATCGGATTCATAAGCATTATCAGGGTTATCCCAGCTGATTAATGCTCGAGTGTATTTAACTTTTTCGCTGCTGGATGAATAGCTAAACTTTCCGTCAATCACATTGGCATTAGTGTAAATAAAATCAATGTCGCGCGGCATGTCAGCAACTGAGTACATTTGGCCGTTTGACCAATAAGTCATGCCACGATAGATAGAAGCCAAATCGCGCAATACCTGCCACGCTTCGGTGGCTTGCTGGATGTATATATTACAGATATAGCGAGGCTCCATGCCGCCTTTGCCATCAGGAACCAACTGGTCGCAATACTGTGCAATCTGGTAAAGCTCCCATTTGTCCACCAGCGCAGCATTAATCCTGCGACCTGTACCGAAACGGTCATCAAGGATGATGTCGTAACTCACCCATGCTGGATTATCGGTCCATGCAATTTTAAAGCTGCCATCCCACACGCCAGCATAATCACGAGTCAGTGGATTGTAGTTAGTGGGCACCTTTACTTTGCGCATAAAGGGCTCGCAAGATATAACTGGGATGTTTTGGAATTGGCTGGCGTCAAACTCGACATAGAGCAGTGCCGTATTGGGGTACTTTAGCTTGCGGTCAATAACATCGGTGATCGCCGCGATTTGCATTAAATCAGCGACACGATTGTTGTTTTGATTTGGGGTAAGTCGGCGAATACGGATTTGCCAGTTATTGCCTGTTGGTAAATCAATGCGGTGGCTGCGCTCGTAGGGTTGGGTGGTTTTACCATCAACAGCCGTGCTTAACACGGTTTGATAGCTGCCGCCGTCAGTAGATAGATCAATGGCGTATGCAATGCGATAGCCATTTACATCACCGTTATCGAGCTGTTGTTGCAGTGCTGGCCAGCGAAAGCGCACACGTACAGCAGAGAGTAATGAGTTAGTGATGGCGCGGGCGTAAGGCTGATCTGATTTTAACTCAATACCTAAGGCTACTTCATTTTCAACCGATGGAAGCCCTGGGATATAAGTTTGATGTGCAGTGCCTGGGCGAAAGTCCCAAATAACACCGGGGAAGTTTTCGGCGCCATTGGGATCCAGTAGTGGCGTACCATCTAAAAAGACATTCTGGCCCGATAATTGGCCGTCAAACTCCCCTTCACCGATTGCCAGTAAGATTTTAGCTTTAGCAATTGAGCGCAGATCATCTGGTGATTCTACTGGCGAACGCTGCTCACCTTCGCCCGCTTTGGCGCCATGAATAGTCAGTTGTTGATTTAATGCAGGAATACCCATGCTGATTATTACTCCTGTTGACTGCCGCCGCCATTACCACCACCCGATTGAATTGGGCGCTTTGATGTAGCAATATCTTCGGCATAAATGCCTGCACTAATAATGGCGCCACCAATGCGGCGCTTACCGTAACCAATGCCGACTGGGTTGCCAGCAGCAGTGGTATTTACCGCCCCACCAAAGGCATAACTTGGGGCGTTCTCTGCGGCTTCCCTACCCTTCAGTCCTTTCGCTTGCGGTGAGAGCATTTGGATAACCCCGCCAGCAACCATGCTAATACCGGCTCCAATTAAGGGGGCTCCAAATGGCGTCGCTGATAAAAAAGCACCCGCAACGATTAACACTACCCCTACAATAGTTTGGAGAATGCCACCCCGCTTACTGCCACCTACAACTGGCACAATGCGGATTTCCCTTGTTCCAGCCAAATCAAACTCATCTTCGCCTGTGTTTTTACCATTGCGAAAAATGGCATAGCGCAATCCAAGCTTTGCCTGTTCTTTAATGAACTGCTCAAACCCTTGCAAGGTATTCCTAATGGCACTAAATGCTTCAGTTGTCGTTCCAGTATCTAAAAATCGTTTATGCTCACGACCAAACTTTTTAGCCAGCGATCCGGAGAATTTGATGGTGGTCAGTTGATTTATGCTCATAGGTTTTTTCTACAAATTTGAGGCAATAAAAAAGCCACCTAAAAGGTGGCTTGCGGTCGTAAGTATTAGATGCGGCTATCCGCATTGTTATAGCAGGATAAATAAATTACATCACTGGGGCAATAGACTCTGGCAAGCCATTTTGCTCAAACTTAAGCACTATATTACGGACATTATTGGCAACACAAAAACCATCACTAATATGTCCCACCATATCAACCCCAGCTCTTGACCCAAGTGCCTCAAATACACCAGCAAGCTTGTACTGATAAAAAGCATTTTTTAAGCAGACCATGTGATGGCAAAGTGCATTAATGTTAGTAATATCATTATTTTGCAATTGATTAGCTGGAGGATTAACAGGTTTTGCTGGTAAGTACTCCCCATCTAATGCCAACTTATGCGCATACTCAACAGCTTCATTTAATTGACCAACCTCTAATTGATCAAGATGGTCAATATTAAACCGCTGATGAATCATAGCGTAGGCATCTGGATACATTAGACCTTTCTTTGACACTAGAAGATTAACTGCATTACGCAAACCTGTACGTTCATCAGTTGTCGTCTTTTTTGGTGCAGTGCCACTCAGTTGCTTTGCCATCCAGTTAAAGGCATTGATATAGGCTTCTTTGATCATCGCCGCCTTTTTGCCTGTAAAGCCCATCACCAAAAACATAAAGCCGTCTTTGGTCATTTTATACATAGGCAGATTACGGCCTGTTGAGTCTTTGAATTCACTCTCCTCAAAATTGAGGGCAGTGAATTCTAATGAACATTCAAGAACTTTAAGCTTACGTAGAACGTTGTCATGCCTTCTTCCAAAGGCCTCTGCCACATTAATTGACGTAGTTATTAATGTGCCGTCTTGGGTGGTGACTAGATGATTTAATGATTGAATTGTGTTAACGTTATTCATGTTCGATTCCTTGGTAGGTACGGACGTTGTTAAAGAGGCCTCAACTGTTCTAGCAGTTGGGGCTTCGTCATTTATATAACTCATGTAGCCTCCTGATTTTTTCCTTTTAACCCATACGCCTTTTCTAGCTGGTAACAAACTTCACTATTAAGTGTTCTATTGCTCAACTCTGATGCTTTTATTAACTGAGCTTTTAGCTCTGGACTAAGCCTACATTTAATCTGCGGGTAATCACGTACTTTCATATGGCACTCCAATCAATGCCGCACGGTGCGACAACACCAAGTATGCGCACGGTGCGGCATTGATGTCAACCCCACCGTGCGGCATAATGAAATAAGAGGTGAGTATGCGCGAACATCCACAATTAAGATTAAGAGTTGCTCCTGAACTTAAAGAGCAAATAGATCAATCAGCTAAGATTAACGGCAGATCAATGAATGCCGAGATAGTGCATCGCTTAGAGCTTAGCTTTGTTGCAGATCAAAATCCTGCAGCGGCAAGCTTGCTGCATGGTGACGCGCTGGAAAATTTGCTAACCCCAACACTGCCAGCATCAATAGCGGGTAAAATCGCCAGAAACAATGCTAACTCTGGTATTGCATTGGCATCTGTTTTTGTTGATGAAATTAACGAGCTGATCAATGGAGCAGTAGTGTTAGGTAAGCGTAAAATTGAACTTGATATAACAAAAATAATCGGCTCAATGCCAGCGACTGATGCAGAAATATCTATTGCATTAAAGTTGGTTGAAAAGATATTTGATGATGCTGGTTACTCTGTAGAAATAAAAAGCGACAGCATTATTATGACGTTCTAGTTTTAATCCAGATAATAATAGGCCACCAAAAGGTGGCCTATTTCGCAACTATTGCGACATGATGACTTCAGCAGTTTCACCATCTTGAAGATAAACTCTTTTCAGTAATAACCCTCCTTGCCGACTGTAGTCGCCAGTCATCCAAGTGATTGAGGTTGTAACGTAATAAGTGCCATCGGAAAGATCTTTAAACTTAAACCGACCTTCTGAATCACAAACTGTTGTTTTTGAATATTTGTCATAATCAGCTGGGCGTGGGGGCATTTTCTTATTGAATATCCCTTCATCTGCTGCGAATCCGTTCTCTGTCGTACCAAAGTATGCTAAGGCGCGTTCTGTGGCATATTCAGTTGCTGGAACAAGCTGAACAGACATGCCAGAGCAAGTCACTACCCCACCACCACGCTGGCGCAGAAACGCATTTCCTTCAATAGCGTTGTTACCTTTTTCCATTAATTTTTTAGCTTCAGCGGCATCAAATTGAGTGTTTAACTTTACTGTCGGTGATGCACAGCCAGCTAATGAAATAAGAAAAACAGCAGCCAACCCTAATTTTAGTTTTTTCATTGTTTAATCCATTAATTCAATTAATAAAGTACCGTACGTTACCACTATGCCAACGACCTAGCAGGCTGTAAAGTTTTTAGCCTCGCTCTGCTACATAACGCACAATCATCCTTGTATTGCGCTGCCAGTAACCGCCGTAAATATCGTAGCGGCTAAGGCGACCATAGAGGTGGTGCAGGATTTTACCGTCGCCGACATAAACAGCAGCATGATTGACTCGCTGACTTTGAATTTGCATTAAGATGCCGTCACCAATTTGAAGATCTGCAAGATTGACATTGGGTTGCGCTACAAATCCCGCTTTAGCAAAGTTATCGAGATAAAGCTCTTGCTCACCTTCCCACCAACCGTCTTGGCGCTCAAAGTCTGGCAATAAAATGCTTTGAACATCGTGGTACCAGTCGCGAACACAGCTATAGCAATCCCATACCCCATGCACAAACGGACGACCTAACAAGGGTTGACGTTCACCCGTTGGCACCATAGAACGTAAATCGCCGTCTGGCCAACTAAGGATATGCCAAGGTAAGCCGCTCGCCTCACACATGGCAATATCACGTTGGCTAGGCTTGCTACTCGCATCTGGGTGGCTGTGGCAGATGCCTATGATCTGCCCTTGTTCTTCAATATCAGCATATTGCAGTGGATCAATCACAAACTCATCTGCTTTGTTAGTTGCCTTGTTATCGCATGGCACATAACAAGGCTTGTTACCTTGCAGGATGATCAGCCCACAGCATTCATTGGGGTAGCAGTTGGCCGCATGCTGAGTAAAAGCATGCAAGAGTGTTTGATGCATAGTGACCTGCTTAGGTTGACTCTATTTAAAATTATGATCACGCTCACTGTTGACAACTGTCAACAGCATTGATATATTTCTTCTTGCTAACAACATGGAGGAATAATTTATAGCAGAACATACAAATAAAGAGATTAATGCTGCAATTCAATACGCAATTGAGAATGGCTGGAAGTTTAATTCTAGCAAAGGCCATCCATTTGGACGATTAAGATGCGGATCGTCTGATGAAGAGCATAAAACTCATCAAATGAGCGTCTGGTCTACACCTAAAAACCCTGAGAATCATGCTAAGCAGATAATTAGGAAAGTTGATAGTTGTAAACCAATGTAAAATTTTAAAGCGAGGGGTATACCCCTCCTTTATATCAAGGCAGTCAATCTGATTACCTTATCTGATGGCATAGCCATCACGGAGTAACATTATGAAAACATTTTCTTTTTCGCTTGTGTTAGATGGCGTAAACTCTAACACTCCATATTTGGAAGATGCACTATTTGAAGCCGGGTGTGATGATGCACTTGTATGCTTTTATGGTAATACTGTTTACTTAGAGTTTGATCGGGAAGCCGAGAGCTTTCATTCAGCAATATTTTCAGCAATCAAAGCAATCGAAAATTCAGGTATTGGAGCAAAAGTAATATCTGTTGATGCTGGAGATTATGTAGGAATCAGTGATATATCAACACTAAGTAGTATTACCAAGCAATCAATCGCATTACTTAAAGATGGTAAACGTGGGGCAGGAAACTTCCCGAATCCTGTTCTACGATTAACTTCTCAACAGCCTTTATGGCGCTGGGGTGATGTAGCTAATTGGTTAGCTAATAATCAAAAAATTGATAACGAACTAGCAAGAAATGCTGAAACAGTAGAAGCATTTAATTTAGCATTAGAGCTAAGAGAACCTAGGAAATGCGATGAAATATTAACTCTCACGCATGCCCTACAAAACCAACGTACAGAAATGTGCGTTTAAACTCCATGTAGTTAGCACGAATAAAAGCCCGTCAATTTGACGGGCTTTTTTTTATTCGTTTAACGTATAAGCCGAACGCTGGGGAATCCGCCGTGGGGTAATTCTTCATTTTCACCAAATCGTAAAGTACAACCGGCTATCGTGCCAGAACATTGATCCAGCGCAGGGTTATCAGTTGGCTCGTCATCTTCGGTAAACATGGCTTCACCTGTGTAGCCACAATCGGCACCGCGATATGCACCGCGTTGGCACCATGAGCAATAGGCAGTCATTTGTCGGCCGATTTTTTGGCCTGACAAGTCAGCAGGGTTTGATAGCTCAAAAGTGACAGCGACATTATCCTCATTCACCTTTTTATCAACATACCAAATTTCAACCGCTTCTTGTGTTGGATCCGCTTCGCTATTGCCACTGGGGAAGTTGGTCGCATCAAGGTATTTAGCCAGCGTTCGGCGAATCGTGACCTTGGCTTGTTCCATGTTCTGAAAATACAAGCACAGGGCGCTGATACTGCCATCGATGTTGGCAACGGTGAGTGTTGGCGTACTTGGGGAGCCATCAGAGTTAACTTCCACCCCTTCTAACTGCGCTGGCCATGCGCTGTACTGTTCGCCTTGCCAATGGATGATCCGAGCGGGTAAATTAGGCTGATTAAGATCCGCATCTGAGTACGGGATATTGTGGGCATGAAAGCGCAGGATATCGGCGCCAAAGGCAGTACCATCGATTCCATAGAGAATAACCTCATTGCCCGGTTCGAGGGTTTGAATATCGGCACTACGCATCAGCTGCACCTGAGATTGGGTAACGGGCTTTAATTTCTAATATTTTATCGCGCCAATGTTGCTCGCTTTCTGGCGTTTGGTCGTATTGCCACTCCATATAAAGCGGGTCTGACTCTTCTCGATACGCAGCCTTACGTTTTTCGATGTTTTGCGACAGCTCAAAGTCACGCTGAGCGAGCACAGAGTTAACCTGCTCAGTGCTCATGCCTAAGTTGTTCATGTATTCACGCGACACATCAGTGTGCGATACGCCGTTAAATAAATATGTGAATTTTTCATTCATTGCTGTTTATCCTGAACGGCTTGCTAAGCAAAGCCTTTTTTAGGTTTATCTTCAGTAAGTAAGGCGGTCAATCTGCCGCCAAGAGTAAGAGAACATCTGCGCCTTCTCGAAAAATAAGTGCAGCACACAAAGATTCAGGCTTCACTACACAAAGAAAGCTGGACGGAAACCGATGCTGCTGCTCACATACGAGCGCGGATTGCCCAAGTTGAGCGCGCCCAGCCCGGCGTCCGCGCCGTTGCCCAAGTTGCCACCGCGGATCGGGAACCGGTCACCGTAGTTTCTCGCGGCAATGTAACCCCCGACCGTTGATGTGGTGGCCGATTCAATTAACAGCTTGCGCAATAGCTCGTTTGGCGCGTAGCCCACTGCTTTAGTGATGGCAGCAAAGTGCGAGGCGGTTAAGTATGGGTAATCGTTTGAATCGTCATTCATCGGACCGTTGCGCTTAGTCACCGCATTACTGAGGATTGGCGCGCCAGCGCTGCCCGCGCCGGTTTGGTTATCAGTAGGTGAATCAAAATAAGCAGCGTGTTTGTGCCAGTTTGCTTCAGCCACTGCAGGGTTATTGTCCAACGTAGTAATAATCTGACCATCATCTAGCTTAAATTGATCTAACCATTCCCAAACATTTCCGACTAAATCACACACACCAAAACTGGTATGGTCATGATTCCAAGTAGATGGCCCTTTGCCCGTGTCCGTTCTACCTGTACCGCTTACGTCCCCAGGTGCACCATTATCGGAGCGCCGCGCGGTTTCCCATTTTTTCTCGTGCGAGCGCCCATAGTTTGTGTTGCCGCGCGGCACAGTTCCATTAGCAAGGGACCACAACGCAATAGCTGCCCATTCATGCACTGACATCATGTGCCAATTTGCGCCTTTGCGCGTACACAGCTCTTTGGCTACATCGTAGTTAACGGATGTGCGCGGCTGTACGCCACCAATGACTGCACTACCATTGGCGGCTGCTGAGGCTAAATACTTGCCGATTAATATCTCGCCGCGAGGTACGCCGTTAGTCTGGAACGCAGGGTGAACCCCAGTGCCAAGGTTTAAGTCAACCAGCCCTAGGTCTTCAACATTAAAACGCGGAATAACAACCATCACGTTTGGATTGCCTTGGGCATCGTAAATGACTGTATTACGTCCACCGGATAAGGCTTCAACTTCTTGGCGGCGTGGGTCTTTTATCAGAATTTGCAGCCCTGCATTGTCAAGCACTTGATTGTCGTTTGCGGTACCAACAGTACGACTTGCTGCATTTTCAGTTTGTGAAAAATTAGCATTAACCTTTTCAAATGCGTTTCTGGCTGCATCGCCACCGACACCGCTTGGTGCTGTGCCTAAGTTGATTGTTGCTATGGTCATAGATAATTCCAGAATTGATTAAGGATGAAATGCTTGTTCAAAAGTAGCGGTGATGCGGTACATGCCGCCACCTAGCGGGGTGTTTGTTTGTTGAGTCACTTTCCACAGTGAGGCGGTACCAAGGGGTGGCGTCCACTCAAAAGCCTTAAAGCCTTGGTGATCATCAAGGAATGCGGTGATCGCTTCAGCCATGGCTTTATTTTTAGTAAACGTCAGTGGCCAGCTTTGGACCTTACTGTTGATACCATCGCCAACTGCCTGACTATAACCATCGCCAAACTGTGCGGTGCGGGTGCGATATTGGGTATCGCCTGTGGCACCATTATCGGGTGCCCAAGTGAATGTCTGCGGCATTAGCGATAACCTCCAGCCATAGTGCGGCCAATTTGACCATTAGGGCGTAAATCCTTCGCCAATAGCTCGCGGTATTTTTGCTCGACAAACTTACCTAGCTCGCTGCCGAACTGATTTAAGGCAGGGGTATCGGCTTTGGTGGTGGCATTACCACTTTGATCTATATTGACCTCAACATGCACCACACTCGCGCCAGCCGTTGCCGAGGCTGGCACGCCGTTATAGGCTGCGCCGCCAACTATGCCGCCATTGGCGTAGCCTTTATTGCCTTTGCGCATTGCTTCTACTGTGGCCACGCCGCCAGCTGCTGCCACATCACGCTGCGACCAAACGACCTCGCCTTTGTGAACAATGCCTGCAGGCTCGTATTTCCCGCCAAATCCAGTAAAGCCGCCGGATGAGAATCCAGTATCGCCAACCGCACCTCCATCTGCGAAACCACCAAACATATTTCCCACTAGACCAGCAATGGCTTTTTGCATGGCAATCTTGGCAATGTCAGCCAAGATAGACTTGGTTAACCCGGCAAAGTCGGCCTTACCTGTAGTGACAAAATCGGTAAGCGCGTCTGTCATACCACCAAAAGCCCCATCCATGAGGGTTTTAGTTTGTCCTGCCATGTCAGCCGCGGCATCAATGTAGTTTTGCATTGATGAACGGGCGCCATTAGTCCAATCGGCTTGCTTGGCGTCGAGAGCAGAATAGTATTCATCCTGAACGGCTAAACGTGCGGCTAGGTTATCTTTCAGCATAGAAAGCTGTTGCTGATATTCTTCGTCGGTAGTTTTACCTGCGAGGTTATCTGATAACGCTTTGCCCTGAGCACGTTCTACATCACGCTCAATCCCTTGGCGATCACCTAGGCGTTGTTGGGCTTTGTCACCAAGGCCAAAGGTAGCGAGCTTATCGGCGTTGCGCTGTTGCTCTGCGGCTAGGTTAGCAGTGAGATTGGCGCTGTAGCTTTGTGTTCGCAGGGCTTGATCGCGCAATTTTATTTGCTCTGCCAGTGCGACATTCATTTGGTTTTCGGCGCGGAGTTGGTCTTCTTTTGCTAGATAACTTTTTTGTTCAGCGGTAAGGATCTCTTTGTTTTTGATATCGGCGATTTGCTGCTCAAATTGCAATAGTTCTTTTTGTGCTTGCGTTAACTTAGTGCTGCTATCTAGCTGACCTTGCAAGCCTGCTTGGGTTTCGCGCAAACGCATGAGATACGTAGTGGCGGCATCGTCAGCAAAGGCTTTGGTCTTTTTAGCAGTGTCTTTGAACTTTTCTTCTATTGAGGCCAGATCACGTTTAATTTTTTCAGGGTCCAGCAAGGCACTATTCGCATCACCTTTACGCACCTTTTCGATATTGTCGTTATATTCCTTTATTGCCTTAGTGCGCTTTTGCTCATTGGTGAGGGTTTCATCGGTCACTTTGGCAATGGCACGCTGGGCCTCGATTGATTGCTGATTGATCTTGGCGCGATCGGCTTCTTCTTCAGCAATATCGTTTAAGACTTGCTGCATTAATTCTAAATCAGCAATTTGTTTTTCAAGCATCTCTGCTTGTTTTTTAGCGGTATCGAGATTCGGCTTGTAAGCGTCCGGAATAGCGCCAGTATTAAGCCCGCTGGTGTTAGCTAAAATATCGACTTTTAGCTTGGTTGATCCTGTTAGCCCGCTTAACTCTGCTTTTGCTTTGGCTATTTGATCGGCAATGGTTTCCTGTCGCCCTATTCCTGCCGCGGCGTCCCACGCTTCGGAGGCTGCACTTTTTAAGCCCTTCCAACCGCGTTCGATATAACCAAGGTTTGAGGTGATATCACCTGTTCTGTCGCTAATGGCATCGCTATATGCTTTAAAAACGAGATCAGCGGCCTCATTTGATTTACCTGCTTCTTTAAGAGCTGCGGCTTGCTCATAAATAGATGCGGTGAGGAAGTTATACTTTTTATTGAGTTCTTCAGCCGCTTTAACGGGATCATCAGCAAGTTTAGCAAACTCGGCGACCGTATCGGCGACCGCTTTGCCGGTGACATTTTCCATTTGTACGGCTGCAAGGCCGACTAATTCGATTTGACTGGCGGTAAACTTGCCAGTATTAGCAACCTCTGCCAGTGCAGCAGCGGCTTGGCGCTGAGTGCCGCTAATGGCATCAATGCGCTTGGCGGCATCCATTAATTCATCTGAAGTGGTACCTGCAGAATTGCCCGTCAGTATTAATGCATTACGTAGTCTATCTGCCTCAATACTGCCTTGGTAATAGGCCAGTGCCATTACGCCAGCGGCAGAAGCTGCAATGGTGAGTGGGTTAATTAATCCCAGTATGTAGCCGCCCATGGCTTTAGCTGCTGGGCCCACACCACCAAACATATCTTTTAACTGACCGCCTTGCTGCAAGAACACGGTCATGGGGTTTTGACCACCTTGGAGCGATACGGCGATATCGGTAAACTGAGCAGGTAACCCACGAGTTGCAAAGGCCATTTGTTTAGCTGACATGCCAGTTTTGTCGTACTCTGCACCCGTTTTGCCTAATTCGCTTCGCATAGTTGCTAAGCGTTTGGCATAAAGATCATATTCGCTGCCCGCTAAAGTGCCTGTCTCTCGATGCTTTTGGAGTTGTCGCTCCATTTTATCTAGCTTGGCGTACTCAGACACCAGTGGGTCAATCTGTCCCATTAGTCGAACTAGATCATTTTTTTGTTTTTGGGCTGCTCTAGCAACTTTATCCAATGACCGTTCGGCCGAGTCCATGCCAGCATTGAAGCTGCCTGTTTCTGCAATCAAATTTAGCGTTAAATTGCTTAATGAACGATTTGCCATTGGATGATCCTATTGAATATTTAGATTGGTTGGCCGTCCTTGGCCTTATTGCACTAATTTGAATTACTTTTTGATGGCACTGGCTTTTAACATCATAAGCACATCATCAACGGTGGCTTCTTGCTGCGGCGCTTCATCCAACTGGCTGAACAACATGAAGTGTTCAAGATCGGCTTTGCCGCCGTGAATGATATTGAGGTGGTGCATTTGCGCTGCGGCAATGCGTTCTTGCCGTGCTTGAAGGCTTAAGGGGCCGAACTTTGCTCGGTAGGCGATCCAGTTGATGACTTCTCGGTGTGTGAGGTTTTGCTGGGCCTCTTCAATGGTTCGTCCGCCAACGCCTGCGAGGACGAGCTCGTGCCAGAATTCGTCGTCGGCGGTAAGGCTTTTGGGTCAGGTTTCAGTCCAATGCCGTTGACTTCGTTAATCGCGCCAATTAAGGCGTAACCTAATGAGTCACAGATAGGGCCATGGGCGTCATTACCGAGGATATCGTCAACCTCAAATAGCGGCTTGCCGTGTTCATCGACAATGCTGGACACAATGCGCGAGGTTAGCCAGTCAACGCCGAGATTGTAGTTGCGGGCTTCGGCTTGAGCGGTGGCAAATGACTCTTTACGGATAAAAACTACGGCTTTATTGGTTTCACCATTAGAGTTTTTCCACGAAATTTCGCGGCGTTCTGGCTTTGCGGGAGAATAAGACCCCGACTGAATAAGGCTAGCAACACTTAATTCCATGTTTGTTCCTTGAGGATTAAGTTAATACGGTTAACAAAAGCCCACTGATTAAGTGGGCTTAATTCAGGTTAATCAGGCTTACCTATGATTAAGGCGTAACAGTCGCTGGCACCAACACAGGATCGCCAGACACCTGAATGCCGATGGTTGACTTAACCACATCGTTTTGTGCAAACCCAAATGGGTAGGCCGTCATAAAACCTTCGAAGGTGATCCAAGTACGGGTTGTAGGTAAGGTGAAGTCTTTAGTGGTAACAGTTGGCGGAGTGCCAACAGCATCACTGAAGCCAATCGCCCATTTTAGGGTTGTGCCTGCCGTTTTTAATTGATGCAAGCGCAGGTGGCTAGCTAGGCGTGGGTCAACGTTGATGCCAAAGGTGGCCGCACCAGGTGATTTTAGGCCTGATTCAAATTCACGGGCCATGGCCTCAAGCGGGGTGGTTTCGATAGAATCAACGGCGCTGTCAATACCATCAATACTGGTCACCGCGATGACGCCTAAAATGGAATCATCTGCCGGATCGATTGCATAGAGCTGTGTGCCCTGCGTTTTCATACTCATGTGTGTGCTCCTAACAATAGCCTTACGGCAGATACAAAAAAGCCCCTGCGGTTGCAGAGGCTTTGGGTTTTATGAAATGGTGTTTAGTGGGTTATCTTGTGACTATCCAATCTATGTCAAAGCTGTGACGATAATTGCCTGTTTCTTTGTCGCGACTATCACCGTTGTAATTGGTGGTATGCGCCTCTAATTCTGTGGCGAAGCGAATTGCATCACCCACAGCATTAGCCGAATTGCCTGAATCGGCATATACATCCACTTGCAGTGCAAAGGTGTCGGTATCGGGTCGGCCTGAGATATAGTTTTCTGGGCTACCACCGATCACCTGCCAAACAGCATAGGGCTTGGCTACGTTTTGCGGCGCTTGGCCAAAGGGATAAAGCCGTGTGGGATTGGTACCGAGTAAATCAGTTACTGCCGTGCTTTCTCGACACACGACAAAAATGGGCGCCATACTCATGAAAGTGCCTTATCGAGTTCTTTATCAAATTCAACCGTAAAACGGCCGATCACTTGATTGATGTTATTGGCCAGTGCCGGACGCATAAATGGCTGTGCTTGGGCGTGTTCGGTACCGAACTCGACTAAATGCCAGTGTGGGGTATTACCGCGCGCACCTTCGTCGGCGTTCGGTGTAGGAATACGGCCGCGATTAGTTGCAATACCCACTCGATACATGATCACGCCTTCGCTTTTAAATAGCCGGCTAGCAAACTGCAGGGTGACGTTGTCGCGAATGCGCCTACCTGTTTTGGGGTCGTCCACATTGAGTGAATTTTCTTGAGCCGTTTTTTTGACGATGCCAGCAGCTTTACGCAGCGCGGTACGTGTACCCGTATCAAGCACGGTTTGGCTAACCTTATTCATTTTGGCTTTAACTTCTTTTAAGCCAATGAGACTGAAATCGAATTTTGCGGCCATCTTAAAGCCCCTGATTAACGCCATCTTTGCAGCGTAATCGCCACTCTTGACGCCCTGTTATGTCGGTTTCTACTGATTGAATATCGTAGGTTCTGCCATCCCATAAAATACGGCATTGGTATAAGAGGCTTAAATCAATGGGGAACCAACGAAAATTAATTCTTGCGCTGGTTTCAGCTTGTTTGGCATCTGCCGCAAATAATTCTCGACCAGCGCCGGTTAATACCTCTGCAGCGAGCTTATCGAGGGGTTTTACCCCTAACATGAGGGTTTGCCATTCGATGAGATCACCACCTGATTGGGGATCCTGAGTTTTTATCGGTTGTTGGATATGCACCCGATGACGTAAACGATGCGCTAGCATTAGATACCCCAACCAATTCGATAAGGCGTTAATTTTATTTCTGCTGCTTTGCGCAGTTTTGCCGCATCTTCTGGTGTTGCTTGATAGTTTGCTTGCAGTAAAATCATTACGCCCATAGTGATACTTGCTGGCAGCTCTGCAGTCGTCTCATCAAGCAAAATAGTAAGGGATTCCCTTCCCATAAATTGACAGGCCTCATCCTCGGCGGCATTGAGCAATAATTGCAGTTTGGCATCATCCTCATCGTGGATAACGTCAAGAAATTGCTTGGCTTGCTCTAGGGAAATGGTGCTCACTGAGGACTCCTGAATAACGGATTAAGCTTTAGCTTTTTTTGCAGCAGCGGCAGCAGCCTTAGCGTCTGCGTCTTCTTTTGCCTTGGTTTCAGCTTCTGCAGCGGCCTTAGCGTCAGCTTCTTCTGTTTTTTCTTCCGGTGCGCGCTCAACTAATTTGTTGTGCTTTAGCTCATTGAAATGATGTTCATCCACTTCAAATGGTTTTGATGCCCGAGTTTTTACTTCCTTTTCAAAGTAAAAAGACTTAATTGCAATGGCGAGAACTTTAGCCATGGTATTGCTCCTATAAATTGGTATTGATAAAAACGACAAAGGCCGAAGATATTCGGCCTTTTTGCTTTTAGTTATCAGTTAAGTGATTTTGTGCAGTTAGGCGAAGGTGAAATCGCCAGTGACAAACGCTTCAGGACGATAAACCGCAAGTGCTAAACGTTCTTCAGCACGGATAGTCACCATGTTTAACTCAAAGTCTTTGTCGTTCTCGGTAGAAATTAAGACTTCAATATCCATACGGTCATAGATCTGCGCGCCCATTTGGAAGGCACCGACTAAGAACTCGTCTTGCACAATCGCTGAAGTTTCTACAACTGGACGATTCCACAAGGTTGCGAATGTTTGGCCTTGAGGTTTACCAATTAAGTAATTCCCATTGCTATCTTTAAGCATTTCAATCACAGCCCAGTCGATCGGATTGAGTACGATACCGTCGGAGGAGTATTCAGCTAAAGCAGCTTGTAGCATTGCAAGACGAATGCGGTCAATATGCTGCTCCGCAATGACTGTTGCACCTGCTGGTTTAACGTAAGCACTGGCTTGCGGGATAATACCGTGCAGGTTAGCGCCAGTATTGTTGCCGTACAGCAGTTGCGTTTCTTCAGCAAGCATTAAGCCGTAACGAGCACGAGCATCGATGTAGCTAGCTAATTGCTCGGCATCATCCAAGATTTGGCGGCTGGCTTTAAAAAGATGCGGGATGGTACGTACTGCATTATTCACTAAACCAAAAGTGATATCAGAATACGGTTTTTGAGTATTTTCAGCAGTTGGGGCCGCATTATTGGTAAAGCCAGTTTCCTTCACATATTCAACGCTGTTGCTACCAGTTCGACCTGGTGCAATCAAATCGCGAATCGTGAAGGTGCGCTGTGGAGGTGCAACGATACCTGCCATACGATCAGGACGAACTAATGCACCGCCTGAACCTGTGGCGGATGTAATCGCTGAACGTGGCATTTGCACACGACGACTACCACGGAAAGAGCTGTTTACCCCTTCCATTTCTTTGTCTTTCGCTACTCGCTCACCGATCGACATTTCACGTTCTTCTTGCTGACTTTGCGGCCCCTTAAGCAGCTTTTGCTCAGCTTCTTGCAAGCGAGCTTGCATGGAACCCTGCTCTAACAGCAGCTTATCGACCTTATCGCGGGTTTCGGCATGCATTTCACCAGAAGCCTTGATCTGCTTATTGGTTTCTTCTGCCGCCGATTTAATTTGATCACCAATCTTAGTTAGATTGGCACCTAATTCTTCTACTTGTTTTTCAAAATTTGGGTTTGGCATAATCGCCTCCAGTTATTTAGATAAAATGGTGTTTGATGCGTTGATTAACGCAGTTAGATCGGGGGCGACAGCGTTTTGCGTATCGGACACATCAGCATTTAGCGTGATGCCGCCAGCAGCGCTCGGCGTACTGGACTTTAAATCTTGCAATAGTTGACGGCGTTCACTGCGCGGAACGCCTGCTTTTGCCATGGCGGCATCGACTTTTCGTAGTGAGTTCGCGCTGGTGTTGTCGGTTGATTCGCCAATTTCAGCAGCGGATAAAGTGCCAGCCGCAAAGCCAAGTTCTACGGCCTTTTTGCCGCGGATAAAGGTTTCTTCATCCATCATGGTTGCTATGGCTTTTTCACTCTGCCCACTGCCTTCAACATACAAATCGACCATGGCAGCATCGAATTCTTCCATGTCATCAGCAATGTTTCGCAATGCATGGCGGTTACCGATGGCAAATACCCAGCAGTTGTGGATCATCAGAAAGGCAGAGCTGGCGACAAAGCGCGCATCATCAGCACCAGCCATGTAAATGACGGATGCGGCAGAAGCAGCAAGGCCAAGCACTTTGGTGGTCACTTTACCTTTGTGCTCAAGCAAGCGGTTATAAATGGCGATACCTTCGAACATATCGCCACCGGGAGAATTGATGTAGACGGTCACATCTTTATCTGCGCCGATACTGCGTAGCGCAGCATCGATACGCTTCAGTGTGACGCCTTCGCCATACCAGTCCTCGCCAATGATGCCGTAAACCGTAATGGTAGATTCAGTGTTTTCAACCGCGGCCTGAATCGCTGGGTTCCACAGCTCTTGCGCGCGCGGAGAAATATCGCAGCGCACTCCGCTCTGCGAGAAGCTTTTTGGAAATGGCATGGTTTACCCCTAATTGTCTTGATTAAGCCAGCTATTTAATGCGGCTTGTACTTTTGCAGATTCAGATTGAGCACCCAGCTGATCAATGGGGGCTAAGTTGGTTTGAACAGTTAACACATCGGCATTGCCGCCACGGCGCGGTAAGTTTTCTTTAACGCGGCAATCGTCACGGGTGTAAATACCGTTTTGAGTCATTTTGCTGTAGAACTCTGCTCGTGATGCGCTATCGCCACGAAGCAGGGCTTCAAGGTTATATTGAGCGTACTGAGTTTGACGCTGTGCTGGAGTGAGCAAGTTGATGCTAATTGACTGCTCAATGCGGCGGATCCAAGACGATAACGTTAAGGTGACAAAGCCGATCATCTTTTGCTCTAACCCTGTGCCCCAATTGCTATCTTTACCACCAAAACCAATTAATGAAGGGTCCACTAAAAACCAGCGGCATATTTCTTCTACGCTGTAGTTTCGCGACTCGAGTAACTGTGCATCAATAGGGTTAATTCCGATCAACTCGGGGCTAACACCTTGCTCAAGTACGGGGGATTTACCCGCGTTCATTGCGCCAGTGATGGTTTTTACATATTCGCGAAATTCCACACGTTGAGGTGCAGTCATTATTCGGTCAACTTTAAAGGCGACTGTCTTTGTCATACCATTTTTAAAGGTGTTAGCACTGACATCTTCTGCTGACATAGCGCCGCCAAACACATTGGAACCATAGGAAATAGTCGATAAGCCAATCAAACCATCGAGCGAGAATGCGGGAATGTGCATCATGTTTTGCTTTTCGATTTGACGCTTTTTACCTTTTCTTGGCGTGTACCAATACACTAGGCTGCCGTTGTCGGCGAGATCGATATCCATGCGGTGTGGCATAAGGAAATCGAGCGCGATAATGTCAGCCCCTGAACGGTGGATCTCAATGAATGCATTGCCCTTTAGCAGTAAGGAGGCAATGACGGCCTCCCAAAACTGCATTGCTGTCATATCAGCATTTGGCTTAAGACTTAATACATTCGATAGGCTGCTTTGAACCTGTACTCTGCCGCCATCACTTTGGCGCTCGTATAGCCCCAGCGGCAGCATAGCAACGGTTTCAGCAATGCGGCGAACACAGGCCCAAACTGCAGCAAGCTGCATGGCGGTATTAACATTAACCGTTTTGCCGCTTTTTGAGGTTGCCATTAATTGCGACCAAAAATCACCGTCTGTGAGCCTTAAGGTTTTACCCATAAAACTATCTAACGATGCAAATGGCTGGCTAGCGGCTTTCGCAATGACTGAACCTAATGAGTTGGTTGGTTTCACGCAGTCATTCCTTTACGTAAAAATGAGGCGCTAGCGAATGCAAATAATGAACCCGCTAGTAATGACCAGCCAAGCCCAAAAAGAATGTAAACGCCTGCGACAGCCAGTAATGAACCTGTGAGCGCTAGGGCAATGAATAGAGCAAGTGGTGTGTTCATTAGTAAATTGGGTCCCTTATCGCTGCTAACCAATCTTCGGTATCATCTATGCCATCTGACTCTAATGCCGTTCCAACTGCCATTGCGGCGGCGACTACGCCATCGATGCGGCCTGTGGATTTTTTCTTGGTAAAAATACGGTTGTCTTTGGCGTCGGCCTCAAGCACTGCGCTTGCTGCGTTCCACCTTAGGCATGGGTTGGTTTTGATTCTGATCTGCTTACTAGTGATCAGCTTTTCGAACTCTTCAATTGAGCGTGGCATCCACAGGTTTGATTCAGATGCTTTGTAGTAGCCCTGCCCGTGCTTAACCAGCGGGATAAACACGTTTGCCTCTGTTAGCGCTGGCGTTAAATAGTTAATACGATATTGGTCGAAGCCGATGCATTTGATATTGAACTGTGCTGATAAGTCGGCGATGCGTTCGGCGACAAAGCTGTAGTCCACTGCATGCCCGGGTGGTGCATGGATAAAACCATTCCTTAACCACGATGAGTACGGCACGTTATCGGTGCGTTCTCGGTCAAGCAAAGTGTCTTTTGGCGTCCAAAACTCGACTAACAACGTTTTTACTCGCGGGAAGTAAAGCGCTAATGCCGTTAAATCTCGGGTACCGGATAAGTCGAGTCCGCCGTAGCATTCTTCGCCGTAAAGCTCGCTGATATCAAAATCATCTTCACAATCTGTCCATGTGTCGGCTGATAGCCAAGGTGAGGCAGAATCGACCCACTGACAGAAGTTTAAGCGCCGAACAATGCTCTCTTTGGCTGGCATGCCCTTGGCTTGGGTAACCTGTTCACGCAGATATTTAAGTGTGAAGGTGTGCCCAAGTGACGGATTAGCTTTTTGCCAACAACTTTCATCATTGATTGGGTCGTCACCTTCATCGAGAGAACAGATAAAGGCGAAGAATGAGTCATCTTCTTTGGTACCCGCACAAATGGCCTTGCCGTATTCGTGGTATGAGTAACAAACGCTGGTGCGGTCGTGGCCTGAGTTGGTGATCATGAAGATCAACGCTTGCTTGCGGCCTTTTGTGCCGGCGCGCATCATTTCAACGACGTTGTTGTTCTTGTGTTCGTGTACTTCGTCAATCAGCGCCATGTGCGGACGTGGGCCTGATTGACCGTTGTCTGAACTGATTGGCCTAAAGAATGAGTTCTTTTCGAGATAGGCTAGGTTCCAAACGCTCTGGCCTGTTCCCGATTTTTTTAATCTTGAGCTTAACTGCGGCGATTGGTTGACCATGGAAACCGCATCGCGGAATAAGATCATCGCCTGATCTTTTTTGGTCGCCGCGGCATAAATTTCCGCACTTGCCTCGCCATCAGCGACTAAACCATAAAGCCCTATTCCACCTGCGAGCGGTGATTTACCGGAACCCTTGCCACTTTCGACATAACACATGCGGAATCGGCGGGTATGGTCGGCATCTTTCCAACCAAACAAGGAGCCAACAATAAAGGCTTGCCAATCTAGAAGATGGAACGGCTTACCTTCGTGATCACCGCCACTTAAGCGCAATACTTTTGGGAAAAAGCTGATCGCGCGGTTTGCTGCGGCTAAGTCAAAATAAAGGCCACGTTCGTGGCCTGTTTCTAAGTCTTTTAAATGCCGTTTACAGGCGTTGCGGATGTCTGGCCCCGCTAAGAACTCACCTGATGCAACTTGCTTGGCCCAACGAGTGACGCGATCTTCTATATCATCCGAAGAATTCGTCGACTTCGTCTTTTTTCTTGGCGCCATCAGTTACCTGTACTTTGCTACGGGCTGATGGTGTTAGCCCAAATTCAACGAGATAGGCTCTAAAGCGCCGATCGGCATCAGCCAGCATTTGCACGGCGGGGTTAGCCTTCATTAGCATTTGCTCGACTTGCGTTAATGCTTTGGTTTCGTCATCAACGGTTTCGGCGATGATTTTGATACTTTGGTAGGTTCTGCCGTTTTGCTTAATTTCGTCTCTGAGCTCAAGGATTTCGGAGTAAACATCACATAAACGCTCAAGGGCCATACCATCTGCGAGGGTAAGAACGCCCATGTCTTTAAGCAGTAGGGTAAGTTTCTTCCATGCAGCTTTGGCTCTTGGGCTTAAGTGAGCTGGCATGCGAGGAATACCAGCTTGCAATTTCGGCTCTTTTTTATTGAGTGGCCGCTTGCCTGGGTTCCCTGTAACTAGCTTGAGCGCAGTGGGGGTGGATTTTCTTCCTGCTGCCACTTTTCACCTCAATTAATCTTGTTCCAATGGTGGTTGGGGTCTGTAGGCTTGCCGCTTTCATCAGCGCCAGGCTTTACCCCTCTATTCTCCATTATTTTTTTAGTGCTATCGTGGCAAAGCTTACAAAGCGGTTGCCAGTTATTGGTGTCCCAGAACAAGGCTTGATCACCTTGGTGTGGAATTTTGTGGTCCACGACTGTCGCGGCTGTGATCTTGCCTTTTTGTTCGCAGAAGCAACATAGCGGATTTCGACTTAAGAATGTTTCTCGGGCTTTTTGCCAACGTCCACCATAACCACGTTCAGCGGTTTTACGCTTGTCATCACGCCAGCTAGGTTTTTGACTCATAACTCATCTGAGCCATCTAAATAGCCTGATAGGTTTTCTTCTTCTGGACCTGTGGCCATCATCTGATCAACGATTTCAAGATTACTGTTTACCAGCTGACTGATCGCTGTAGTTTGGGCGTTAATGGCGGCGGTTAAGGCTTTCATTTGCTCAATTAAATCGTCGTGAGTACTTTGATTGATAACTGGTGGCTTGGTACTTCCCTGAAATGTTGGGTATGCCGCATTTAATGCAGTGACATCAACCCAATCAGCGGGTACCAATGGCACTAATGATTTTGCGCCATTACCAATATCAGATTCGACAGCTGGAACTGAAACAATGGCGCCATTAAAGACCACTACGACTTTATTCATTGCCATCATCCATATTGATTACTTTTAAGTTGCCTTGTTTAATCGCGGCCATTCTCGCTTCGTGAAATTCTCGGTTTTGCTTTTTCTTTTCTCGCGAGAGGCGAAATTGAACTACGAATAAAGCGATTGTTGATGCGATACCAAGCAACAACGCAATATTATTGAGTGACAAAAAGCCGCCTATTGCTGTTGAGATCGAAGCAATATAGCTTCCGGTTGTCGTAGCTTTATCCATAATTGGCGCCAATGGTTTGATATTCATTGTTAGCCTCCGATCACTCGGTAGACAGTTTTGATTTTTGCTCGTTAATCCAGTTTTCTAGTGCTAGCAAATCTCGGTCACACAATGAAATCACTTCAATCAACGAATTGGTGTATTCAGAAAGTTCTTGGTTTTTCTTGCTGGAATATCGTGGCGCTAGGCACTGGCTGATCAGTTCCTGTGGTGGAAAAACATACTTTATCTTGGTGACGGTAACGGTTCGCACATCTGGCTGAACGCTCGAGCACCCTATTAAGATCTGCAGGGATATCAGCAGAACCCCAAGACTTCGTTTTTTCATCACTGGCCCCGTTAAAAATTTGCTTCAATTCTTTATTACTTGCTGCAAATTCCTGCTTAATTTCATTTCGATCACGTTCTCGATCGCTTAATGCTTTCGCTAATAAGCTAAGGCTAGATAACAGGTTTTCTTTATCTTTTTCAGCAACTTCAAGCGAGTCTGAAACAGAGGTCAAATCCTTTTGCAAGTTTTCCCTTGATTGCTCTGATCTAGCCAAATCACTCTTTAACAGTGCTATTTGACCCTGATTTATCGTCAAAAACACACCTAAAGCCAGAATAGTAACGACCAGCAAACCGATAACTAACGCAATGATTTTATTCTTTAATGTACTGAACATTTTCAAGACCTTCCTGCGCCAGAAAAAAAGGTTTCATTTCGCGGTTTTGTATAAAGATGGGAGCGCACGGTCAGTTAGGCAAAAGCCCCAAGGTTTCGACCCGCCCCACCCCCACTGACAACGCCTCAACCGATTCATAGGCGTTGATTTCAGGGCTTTTACCGAAAGATTTGAACGCTGGCATCATGAATTTAAACCATTCAGTAATCGCTTCTAATCGCGTTGTGTTGGATATTATTTAGAGTGAATCTACTGCAGTGAGTCAAGGCAGCGCTTATGCCGCTCTTGCACTCGAACCCAGACGCCATAGCAGCGCTTGTTGCCAGGCGTTGAACAGTCATAGCCAGCGACAGTGCGATATTGAGGAAGCAGAAGCGCATCACATGCCTGTTGATATTCACCCTTGATTACATGATCACGCATGGGTGAGTTAGACCATCGGCCAATGCCGTACTGATAAACCCAGTCGATATAAAGATCGTAAGATGCTTGGTTAAGCTCGGCGTTCGGTAAGCTATTGCGGAAGCGTTCCTCATCCTTTGAGATGTGAGCCTTAGCTGTTGTCAACGCATTAATAGGGGTGAATTTCTCACCAAGCTTTACTGGCCTTCCATCGGCGTGATACGTAGAACCAAAGCCGCCAGTCGGCCTATCTCCTTGCACCGGCACTGTAGCGAGTGGCGCAAACCCTTCTGAGGTGACCAAGGTAATGAGTGCTGCAGCTGATAGGCTAAGGCCTGTGACTATCATCTTATTGCGCATTGAATTTGCCCCAAAAAAAAGCCCCAGCAGGTGCTGAGGCTTGATATCAAAAATGATGGAATTTGGTGGATTTGAACCACATCACGTACCTCGCTTTAGCTATTCGCTCGAACGGTATATGACATGCATAGCAAAAGCAGGCATTCCAATGCGGCTTAGTTTCCTTATCCGCCTCAAATCCTGCTACTAATTCCATATAAATCTATGCCTATAAAACGCAAAAACCACCTTTAAGGTGGCTTTAGATGCTTTAATCCGCATTGTTATAGCACGATAGTGAATTTATGCAGCTAGGTCAATAGTGTTAATAAACCTCTTCACTAGCCTCTTTAGCTTCATTAAACGGTATCATCATCCGATCCTTGTCGAAAACTTGAGTATTCTCATTCCAACTCTCTTGCTTCATCGTATGGTAAAACGTCTCTGCAACAACGACACCATCAAACAGCTTCATAAAACTATATCTGCCATCAATCAACTGTTCATAACTAAGTGAATCAACATCTTCAGTTTGTGATACTGGCAATAGGTTCCCTGTGAGAATTGGTTTAGGAAACTTTTCAGCAAACCCAAAGTTCATATGGTCATCTTCAGTAACAACATCAAAATAAACACCATGCTCTTTTTCTGAACTTGGAACAAAGCTGACATCTACATTTAGCAAATAAAAAGACGGTGAGTAATAAAAGTCATCGTTAACTTTAACGTGAGGCGGGTTATGAATGTATTTAACCCCGATTAAATCAAAAAACTTTGCCCACTGCTTTTCCTGTAAACTTCTAAAAACCATAAGATCCTCACCATCCATGTTAATATTTATACTTATCACTTAACTGATTTAAGTTCTTAAGATACTAAACTCATCCCATAGGCAATGTCTATTCCGGTTGGGACGAACACAATCTTAAGCCCTATCTTTTTGGCGTAGTAATACTCGGCGGTGGCGCCATCTGAATTGCGCCAACCGGGCAACATCACAATCTCATTGCAGGCGCGGATCATGGCGTAACAGATATCCATATACTGCGGTTCAGTGAGCCCAACTGGCAACCCTGCAGAGTGCAACACTACTCTGCCCGTTGCGGCCAATTCCTCTGCTGCACTAAAGAACGCCAGCTTATTGACCTCGACGTTGCCACTGATTGGTCCAGCGATATAGGTGGCAATCACTTGCCACCTCGCTTATTAAACCTGTATAGCTTTACATAGCGCTTAAAAAATAGCGGGATCAACCCAATGCAATGAGTTCTGATCTTATCGTGTTGCTTAGATATATCCGACAAACACTCTTGGCAAACCTCTTTAATGTCAGCGGTTTGATATTGTCCACTTAGTGGGGTGGTTGGCTTTTTGGCACTACAAATATCACAGGCCATTAGCATTACCTCCAAACAGTGCCTGGCGATAATACTTAAGCTCGGCGATTGATTCTCTAATATCTGCCAACGCTTCATGCTTATATTGCTTGGCTGCTATCGCCTCTTTGGCTAGTTCTGGCGCCCATGCCATGGCAGCGAGTGCTAATGCTGAAATATCCAATTGACGATAATGCATGAACTGGTGCAGCTCTGGCATTTGGCAAAGTATGAACGAACGGTCAAACATGATGGAGTTACCAGCGAAGATCACCCCTTGTTTGGTTTCTCGGTCATATGCCTCAATACCCATTTGGCGAAGATGGTGGATGATCTGCTGTTCAGCCTCAAGTAACGACCAAGCAGACTGACGTACTTCATCAAGCAAGCCGCTCTTGGTGTGTGTATCAATCGCCCATTGATGTGATCGGCTAATTGCAGCCTCATCTTGATGGATCACAACTCTCAGCGCAGAGCCCACCTGATTGAGTTCTCTATCGGTAACGACTAAGGCAATTTCAAAAATTGGGTAATACTCCATACCCAACTGACCGTTATCAAGGCGACCATTAAGTCCGCCAGTTTCAATATCGCCAAATAAAAAGTAACTATTCATGAAAGTGCTCCTTAATTTCCTTGCCTATTTGAAACTGAAATGAATTAGGTTCATCAGGGTATAAGATTGGCCTCATCGTACCCTCAACGACATGGAATAGTGACATTAGCCATTCCATTGGTGCCCATTTAGTCGCCACCCAGAAGTCACCTTCTATATCGCCAAGCCATACAGGGATGCCATAATATTTCCCATGATGACTAAAACCCTCCGCTATAGCCTGTTGTTCTGTCATGTAGCCAACCGCTTTTAAAACCTTCGCTTTACTCATTAAATATCTTCCCTTTGTGAAGATGCATAAACTAACCCGCAAACCACTTACACCAACGGTTTAGGCTGTTTTACAATTAATTCCTGTCTTGGCACTGTCTTGATTCACACGAACAATAAACGGGTTATAAATTGCCATTAAATGACTGTGCCACAACTCAATTGCAGCCCTCTTTTGGTCTGCTAAATAGGTATGGATATACGCTTGATCTAGCTTGGTCATCGAATGATTTAACATCTGCTCGGCCACCATGTAATCAATGCCTAAGTCAGCCCAACACGACCTTGCTAGCTTACGTAAATCATGGGCAGTCCATTCACTGTTACTCACTTGCTTAACCAAACTATTCGCCGACCGTTCATCTAATCCACCATTGCGACAAGGATGCGGAAATAAATACCCGCCGCGATACCCTGCTGCTTCCTGCGTGGATTTATGCCAACGTAATACATCAGCCATTAATAGGGTGATCGGGATAGTCAGTTGGGCATGTGTTTTAGTAATGCCGGCAGGGATCACCAACTTAGCATTGGCCTCGTCGTAGTAGGTCCAGCGCAGTAAACGGGTTTCACCGATACGGGTACCGTAAGCCAGCATGATAAAAATCAGCATGGCGGCGCCATCGTTAGCGTTGCCGATATTAGTCAGCAGCTGCAGCAGATCAGTGGATTGTAGTTTTGGCGGCTTAGTCGCAATTGGTGTCGAGATAAAATCGGTAAAACTCAATGATGCCAGCGGATCATCACTAATCAACTTAAGCACTGTCGCCTGTTTAAATGCCTTACGTAAAATCGCGTAATACTGGCGAACGCTGCCCAATGCGTAGCGAGCCTGCAGGGGCCAAATCAATAACTCATCAACCTTATGATGATTAAGCTCACTCAGCATCACATCACCCAGCACAGGGATTAAGTGCTTGGTGATGGCGCACTTGATATTGCGTTTACGCTTCAACGATAAACTGGTATCCGTTTGTGACCGGCTTAAATACCAATTTAATAATCCCCCGCAACTTAGCCAGGTATTAACCTTCACACTCTGATCTTGCCTATGCTGCATGCTGAGCGACGGTAAATCATCCAGCATGGCCTTAGCGCTAACTAGAGGCCAATCGGCAACCTTAGCCCAATTTGCCTTGCCGTCTTTATAGGTGATTAAGTGCCAGCTACCACGGCTGCGTGAACTCGCCAAACGTAGTCTCAGCGGGAATCTTGGGTCCCTGATTTCAGTAATAGACTGATCGGCAACCGCCCGTTTAATGGCGGCGTCACTTAACGCAATACAGGTCACGGCCATTAGTCACACCTCAGGTTAGTGCGGCAATCCGCGTAAAAATACTCGATGGCAATGGCCTCTTTATCTGCAGGTGATAACCCCACCTTAAACAAGTCAGCAATCAGTTTTTCAATCAACTCAAACTCAGTCAGGATCAAGGATTGCTGCAGCTTAATCAGCTCATTATTGGCTGTTACATTCACGCCAACACCGCCGCATTGATCGCAGCAATGCAGCTCAAACATCGGCCTAACTTTGCCAACTCCGCGGCAGGTTCTACACTTGGGCAGCGCATTGATCTGGCGTTTAATTGCCTCTTTGGCAAGCACCATCGCTTTATATTCAGGCGTTGATAACACGCCGTCTTTACAGAGCAAATCAAAGCGTTCATTTAATACGGACTGCTTGGCGAGTACCGCCATCAAGCGTTTGTTCTGGCGTTCTAGTGGCTCGATGCGGTGGCTGTCAGCATTACCAATTGCGGCATTAGCATCTAATTCATCACGGATCACTCGCACTGCAGCCTGAACGCCACAGGCCAAATCAACCGAGCCCATAGACTCGAGTTGATCGGCCTCTTTAACCAGGCGCTTAACTAAGTCGTTTACTGTCTCAATCATTTGGATAGCCTCTCGGCTAACGCTTTGTTGTGCTCATTAACCGCTTTCTCACACTCTTCAGTGCTATCAAATTGATACACAAGATCACGGCTGCGACCTTCATCATGGGCATAAAAATGAGCAAAGGCGGTGCGGCGTTCTATCCTTGTGACTTTCTCAAGTTCTTGCTTACTCCAGCGGCGAGTGTGCCTTGTGTAAAGAACACGACCTTGCTGCCAAGGTACGTCATTAAATGTAAGTCTGTTATCTGGTGTACTCATTAGTTCACCTGCTCATTTTCAGCAGCGACTAAGCGCAATACCCGCTTTGCATGGCGTTCTGCATCGGCTTGATGATGGTGCAGCGTGTCGACGCCGCTCATGTACTTGTCGTAAAAATGCTGGCTAAATTGTTCTGTGGTGATCTTGGTACCGCTTAAATCACAAAACGATTTAGTCAGCTGCTCAACCGTGTTCAACATCTTTCCGGTACCGCAGCAATGCTGGCACTCACCATTACGGTGATAATTCAGCTTAGTGCCATGGCACTTAGTGCAAACGCGGGATCCACAAACCTCATTCACGGCCAGCTTTGCCAACGCAGTCGCCGCAACAGGCCTAAAGTCGGTTTCATACTGTTTGGCTAAGGCGTTGATCAGCAAATTCTCGGCATCAATATCGCCGCAAATACTGGCCTCTAATACTTTAACGCCGACTAAATACTTACCCTGCACCTGCGCGACAACACCCATAGCATCCTCCTTACTAAAAACCCCTTTGCCACCGACTGCCGCACCAATGGCAACACCACGGGGCGACAGCAACTCAAATAAGCGCTCTATCGATATCATCGGTCAGTCCCTTGAGGTGATTGCGCAGTCGGTGCCGCACTTTTGTGAATAATGGCCAGTGCTATGCGAAATACACGGCTCTCTTTCGATTCCAGCGGATCAATGCGCGAACCCGATTTCTTCCCATTCGCATTGCCACTGCGGCGATCAGTTCGCATAAGTTGGCGTTCGATTAGTGCTGCACTTAATCTGCGGGTACCTATGCCAGCTTGTTGTGATGCAGCAATAACTGGCAACCCTTCAACAACGTAAAGCGTCACAGCCATCTCAAGCTTGCTGTTATCAGTTACATTCGTACGTACTAACCCACGTTTAGCCAAATGTGTTGATAAAATATCTTTACTGATCTGCGATTTTTTTGCGGCAACTAAAATTGAGCAACCTTCATCTAGGTAAATAGAAATGGCCTGTTCAAGCCGCTCAGTTAGAGTTTTTTTTAAATATGGCATTATTCCCCCTGCCAAAACATGGCGATCAGTGCAGCATCGCGAGTGTCGGCATTACTGCGCCCCGTCCAACCGGTGATCTTGTTAAAATAAACACTGCTATCCTTGGCTTTTTTAATCGGACCACGCAGCGGTTTCACCAAAGTGACTTTGATGCCCTTATCCTCAAGCACTTCTTTAATCAGTCTGGCCGTGGCTTTCACCTTGCCCAAATCCTCGGCAATACTCATGTTAACCTTGGCGTTAGATCCGCTTTGGCTAGGTGCATGGCCAATGTAGGCAAGCAAGCAGTTTTGCCCTTTAACCGACTGCCTTAACCGCTTAGGGAATACCGGCTTTTTGTTATCCACATCTTCAAGCAATACCGTGCAAGTTGAACTAGCGGCAGTGAGAACCACAAACTCAATCAACTCGCTAAAACCCATACTCTTAAGCGTCACTATTTCGTTGTTAACTACAGTCGCCACACCGCTTTTAGTGAGGTCAGGATCAATGCCTATTCGAATCACGCCACTACCCCTCTAAAATGTTTCGACTGCTCCACTAAAAACCGATTCGCCTGAAAGCGACCATCACGCCCACCAATGGCAAATAAGCGTTCGTACTCGATCGACACTGAATGCTTAAACTGCTGAGGAATAACAGACATGTGCTTTTGAATCAGCTTGGCGTCTGAATCACCACTACGGCAGTGATAAAACAGCGGGTATTCACGCGCACACCGAAATCCTTGTGCCAGTAGATCTGCTGCAGAGTGCTGAGTCGGCACAAACAACACGGCATCGTTAACCGCATCCTTGACCGTGATAGGATCCGCTGTTGGCGAAACAATCGCGCTATAAAAATCAGGCGCATCTGCAGGTAACGGTTTAATTGCCAGAGCCATTTGCAGTCCTTAGCCCAAACTTTTGGCGCAGATCAGCGATAATCGAACATGCCTTTTGATTTTCAACTGGCTTGTTTACAGGGGCAGCAAGCGCCTTAGGAATGCACGCATCAAAGCTTTCGCCCTTCACAGCTCGGCGGCACATCACCTCGTAATTACGTTTAAACAAAGGCCACGTTTGCTGTTCAGTACGGTTTTGCAACTCATACCAACCCGTTTCACGGCCAGCGGCAAATACAGCGCCATGGCTCCAATTGTGCTCACTTGGCCATCGACCATGTGAACAACACTCACGGTAAGCTTGTTCTGCATTAGGTAAGCCCAACTGCTCAGGTGTAGGTGTGCACATAGCAACGAACTCGGCTGGGTTAACGCTCCACGGCGCGGTCGCTGCGCGTTGTTTAAACGCCTCAATACCGATCATAACCTCACCCACACTCAAACCTGCCTCGCCAATTTTGCTAACAAACTCCGCCACTACACTGCCAAGCTCAGCACCAAACCGATTGCTAAAATCACGACTGTACAGGTTCATAGTCGGCATCAATTGTGTGGCCACTACCGTGGTGATCTGTTGACTGCTCGAGCTGCTCTGCCATTTCCCGCAGTTCGCGGAATACTCTGGCTGTGGGGTTCTCATAGCGTTGATTGTGTGCGGCAGAATCGTTTGCAGTGGTTTCATGTGATGTTCTCGCTAGCAGTTTGGCGTTAAGTTTGTCCCATTGTTTACGTAGGGTTTTTGGGCATAACACGTTGCTCGCCCAAAATGAGTCGGTATTGGCAAACTTAAACAGCTTGCAGATTTCATGGTGAGTGCGTTGGTCTTGCACACGCATTAAACGTACTTGGTTAGCCCAGTCAGGCCAGTTAGGCTGCTTTGCAGTGGGGTTAACAATCAGGACTTTGTTGAAGATGTACTCAGCACAGGTTAAATCGTCCTGAGTGCCCCAAAGTTTGCCATTCGGAGTTTGAACAGCAGCATCGAGTTTTAATGGCTTGTCGGTCATTGCGACAGCAATGTTCGACGAAGAGATCTTTTGTATTTCTTTTGTATTAGTGTCTTTCTTTTGTATCTCTCGGTTATGACAACCTACGCTGTCGGTTTCGACAATGGCATTGTCAGAATCGACAATAATATTGTCGGTTTTAATAGTGGATTTTTTACCGTTAATCGAATGCGACTTCTTGTCTTGCCACGCCGAAACAATCGGGTTAACACCAACTTTACGGCCATCTTTTATGATGATATCGCGCGCAGTAAGCGACTTAATCGCATGACAAATATTGCTCGTTGTAATACCCGTCATGTCGGCTAATTGCTCTAAGCAAACCCAATCAGTAGCCTTGCCATAGCCGTAGGTTCTACGGATCACAGCAAACACAACACGGCTTTCACGATCACTCAATTTCGTTCGGCACAGGGCATCCACCAGCGTATTGGAGAGTCGTAAATAACCATCATCCAAGTCTGCTTTCACCACCCCACCCCGCGCTTGTTGTTTGTGCTCAGCAACGGGCCGTAACGGCACCACATTGCTGCCACCAGCATCATGATTGACGCTAAGTTCTTGTTCTTGTAACATCTGCCTTACCTCGGCTTCCTGTAACGTTGCTCGGTATTAAGCCCACAGCCTCCACAGCTCTAGTGGGCTTTCTTATTTCAACTGCACTGCACTACCTGAAAACTGATACCCCGCATCCAGCACCCGCGCCGCAATACCCTCAGCACTAGTAGTCGGTGACGTGCGGATCACGTTCGCCAGCAAGGCAATTTCATGATCCCGCTCAATGCGAGAAAACTCGGAAATTTGTTGATTACGCTCAATGCGAGCGAACTCGGCATCTTCTTCTGGGGTGTAGGGAATATTTGCGCAGGAGTTATCAGTTAACTGATTTGCATCAACCTTTACCGCAATAACTGGATCGTAAGCTTTCATCACACTCTCCCATTCGCTTTTAACCGCTCATGGTCATGGCGACAGTCGGCATCACAAAAATGTTGTTGATGAGGAATTGGGCTCTTGCAGTAATGACAAAAACCAGTAAACGGCAATGAGGGCAGGCGAACGCCCAGCGCGGCCTTAATGTGAATGTCATTCTCAATGGCAGCTACATCTGCAATATCACTCATGCTGTGCGCTCTTTAGTTAGGGTTTCTGACCCTATTAGAGGATCGCTAATCTTGGTCGTGTGAATCACACCAGCAAGTTGCCTTTCTTCAAAATCAGGCAATTCCCGAACTTGGCTGCTCACCACGGCTTTAAGCGACAGCACTTCGCGCACTGTGTTGGTGAGCTCGCGGCCGATGCGTTCAAACTCGTCAGGGGTGATCACCCCATCAGCGCGGGAGTCACGGATTTCAGCCAGTGCAATACCCATCTGCTCGCTAATCAATAACAGCTGATCGCTTAACTCTTCATCGCAGTTAACCGCGGCAGGTAGCTTAACGAACACGCCACCACGGCTATGGCACCACGCCGACACAATACGGTCGTCATCGGCCAACTCAGTTAGATGAATCGCATCACGCAAATACAAGTGATTGCTGTCGTTATCAGGGTTGAGCTTGTTGTACATCACACCGGGCTGCTGGAATAAATCCTTAGCCAGCTTATCTACACCGTAATCGTGCCCAAGCGCATGGGCGGCATAGAGTGGATCGGTACATGAGAGACTTTGGCGCTTTAATGTTAGTTTACTCATAGGGTTAGTTATCCTGTTTAGACACTAGTTAGCTAGGCAACCTGAGATGCTGAATTGGATTCAATGGCTTTATCAGCATGAACCTTCAATTCACCACCCGTTAAGCGCTCAAGCTGAAAGGCACGAAGCTCAGGAACTTCTTCGCCCCACTGAGAAACAGCAGACTTATTAAGTCCCAAGGCTTCAGCAAGTTTGATGCTTGAGCCGAAGTAATTAATCGCGTCAGTTTTTTTCATATTTAGTTCCAGCTTGGCTATGACGTTTATTGAATTGAACAGAAGTTTAGATCAGTAAACTAATTTTGTATAGGACTTTCAACCTCGAAAGGTTTAGATTGCTTAACTATGGATATGTCAGAAAGAATCAAGAGACGGATGCGAGCACTTAGCTTGAAGTCCGTTGACTTAGTAAAACAAACAGGCGCCTCTAAAGGTGCCATTAGTCATTGGGTAAATGGCACAAGCCAACCATCAGGTGAAAACTTATTTTCGTTGGCACGCTGCTTACAGTGCTCGCCAGAGTGGTTGCTTACGGGTGAAGATGAAGACAAAAAGTCGGAAGTGAGAGAGGCGAATGCGCATTGGCATCCGGGCTTTGAACTATGGGATAACGATACGCCATTAAGAGATGATGAAGTGGCATTACCGTTTTTTCGTGAAGTAGAATTGGCCGCAGGTAATGGTTCTACCTTTATCCAAGAAAATGGCGATTTCAAACTGCGGTTTGCTAAATCAACCCTTAAAAAGAGTAATGTTGATCCGCAATATGCGGCCTGTGTGACGGTCTCTGGTGACAGTATGCTGCCAGTTCTACAGCACGGCACTACAGTCGGCGTCGATACCAGTAAAAAAACCATCATCGATGGTAAAATGTATGCCATTGATCACGACGGCATGTTGCGAGTGAAAATGCTCTATCGCATACCTGGTGGCGGCATTCGCGTTAAAAGTTACAACAACGACGAATATCCAGATGAAATTATCCAACCAGATCAAATGAGTAATTTCAAAATCATTGGCTGGGTGTTCTGGTGGTCGGTTTTAAACGTTTGGAATAACTAGCAAATACTTAAAAGGATTTTCAATGAGACTTATCACTGCCTCAATACTTTTAGCGTTACTCACTGGCTGTGCTACCTCAGCAGTGACTATCGATAAAGCCGTACCTGTGCCAGCAGAAAGGGTGTTACTTAAAGCCACTGACAACACAAACGCCAAAATCACCATTATTCGTGATAGCGGCTTTGTGGGTGGAGGTTGTTATATTGATGTCTACTTAAACGATACGTTAGCTGCCAAGCTGGATACCGCTGAAAAAGTCACTTTTAACGTGATGCCAGGCGAATTGATCTTAGGCTCGCAGCCTTCAGGCACTGCCCTCTGCAATGGCGCCAGTATCCGACACTTTGAAACCAGCATAGGCCAAGGGCAGCACAAACTATATCGAGTGATGACAGACCAGAACGGCAATCAACAAATCATATCAGGCGGTATCGCCAGCAACTGATGTCATAGGAAAAGTAAATAAAAGGAGTTATTTATGTTTGTTTTAAGAATGATCATCCTCATAGCATTAACGGGCTACAGTTATGGCATGGGCCAAACGCCACCTAATCAGCTTAATGAATTTGGAACATTTGTTTCCGCATCGTTTTTCCTACTAGCGCCAGTGCTTTACTTCTACCCCATGTATGAAGCCTATATACATAAGCAACCTAACTTCTTCTCAATATTCGCCCTAAATCTGTTTTTAGGCTGGACCCTCGTCGGCTGGGTTATTGCGCTGGTATGGGCAGTCAAAAGCCAAGAGCCCGTTAAAACTGTCACAGTCAATGCACCTACTGCACCCACACCACCACCTGAACAAAAAAAGATGAAGCAATGCCAGTATTGTGCGGAAGACATTTTACTCGCAGCAAGAAAGTGTAAACACTGCGGCAGTGATTTAAGCTAAAAGCATTAAAGCCATCATCTCCATCTATCAGCCCTACTCCTTTTACGGTCTGACTTATTGCGCCGCCTGCCGATACCAGCATGATACTGATCTGCAGGTTCAGGTATACAGCGCAGCCTATCTATCAAAAAATCCCTTTCGTTTGACGTAACGGCACTCACCACATCGATATTATTTGCCAACAGCCTTAGCGCACGACTCAGTGCACTTCCTGATCCGATCATGCTGCCAATAACCACCACTCGCATTTTACTACCCATTCTAAACCTCACCTCTTAAGTAACCCTCTAAACCAAAATCAGCTAACTAAACCGCAATTGAATTACTCTAAACAAAAAAGTTTAGATGATTAAACTTTTTTATTGACAGAAATGTTTACTTGTCTAAACTGTATCCCATCAAACGCTCTTTAACAGACTGGCCCATGAACAACTAACCTTGGCACCCTCATTTGTGAGGGAACCAAGCTAGGTTACTCCGAGGATCACGCGGCGGAGGATAGTAATCCGCGTAAACAGACCTATACACCGCTATTGGCGACCGGACTGTTTGAGTGGGAAGAGCCCATAAGAACAGGTACTAAATGGTTTCACTGCGAGCATGACCCAAATATGTGTATAGCCCCGCCAACCATCGGCGGTGTGGTAGATGGACAATCGCCTTGGCAACAGGGCGCATTGGGAAGGTGGCTGATTTATCCATGTGTGACTTAAGGCAGCGTGCGGATTAGCCAGAGTAGTCGTGAGGCAAAGCCAATATAGACAAAGCGAAACGTGAACGGTCGAACGCCGAGACACAGTCACCTTCACTAATGCGAATAAGTAATAACGGCAATTAAAACCCAATAAATTAAGGAAATAAAATGTTGCTTAGAAAAATAGAAGCTCATGTGCAGCTGTTTAATAGCCTGCCTGCACTAGGAGAAAAGCTAACTCTCGGCCGTAGAGAATTTGAAGTGCGCAGAGTTGGACGTTCAAATTATCAACTTGTTGAAACATTTTTCAAAACCTAAGTTGTTCAGGATTTCCGAACAACTTAATTAAATCACGCCAGCCTGCGGCACCAGCAGGCAAACAACCAGAGGGCAAGCCGATGAAGTAACTCAATAGTTCGACCACAAGCGCTGGTTATGACTGCGCCCCGAGTCAGCACGTTCTGAGCCAGCTTTGGATCTGGTTAGGGTTAATAAATAAAGGTCCCACTGGTAAAGCAGCGCGAACGCCTGAAAGTTCAGCACCAGTTATTAGCGGCATAGCGCGGCAGAGGACGGGTTCAGGCCGCCGTATGACGTAACCGGCAACCATACAGCTTTAAGCTAAAACATCCATATCGAGGTCAGTATGAACATAATGAAAATAACGGCGCAATTAAACGATGCAAATAAAAGAGTGGCTAAGTTGCTAATTAGACGAATTTTAATGCACCTTGTGATTGAAATGCTCGTCAAAGTGGCTGTTAAAGTGATTAAAAAAGGCCTGATCCACCCGCATGATTTATATGACTTAGGTTTGGCGTTAAAAGCCATGCTGCCAGTTATTGAAAGCGATGACATCACAGGCAAATCAGCTGGGTTAGCCGAAGAAGTTAACCAAGCATTAAGCGGGTTAATCACAGAGCAATATGAATGCGACAACCCAATGTACTGCCTGATTACTGAGTTAATAAGCATCATCAATGTAGATAGAGAACTAACGGCGGAAATTGCCGCAGCATTAAAGGCCGCATTACACCTAGTCCAGCAGTGCCAAGAAGTCGAATCCATCGAAATGGCTGAACAGATACAAGCTGCCATCGCAAATGACCTAAACCAAGCCGCTATCCAACGCCAACCATCCGGAATAACCGGATAGTTCAAATCTGTTCCCCTGCAGGACGAGAAACCATGAAAACTCAGCAACCCGACTTTCTCGACTTAGTGCTAATGCTACTCGCCAAGTTGATCCCGTTCGACCTGTTGTAACGCAAACCCTTCCTTTTAATTTCTAGCCTTTAAAACCTAACCACGATTCAGCGAGGTGACCTATGCAACACCCAATCGCAGCGCAATCATGCGCCATTGCGCAAGATAAACGTGCCACAATCGAAGCTCAGTTGCTAATGCACCTTGGCATAGCCTGTCGCCTCGCCCAATTGACCAACCTCATGCACTGCCCAACGGTTATTCAACGCAAAAATGCGTTAGAGCAATACCTGCAAAACAACATTTGCACCTATGCATTTCGCGAGCGCTTCCACGTCACCAAGTTGGATGAAAGCCCGTTAAAAACAACGCCACTAAACGAAGTGGCCAACATTCAAATAACTCGTAGCGGCCGCGTAAAACTCACCCGAGTATCCCTGCCAACCGCGACCGAAATCACCATCAGCGACCGAACCTGCAGCTGGATTAACCGCTGCTTTCAACATCAAGTGATTAACAGCCTAAAGCAGGTACCCCATGTTTGATGCACAGGCCCATGCCACCAGCGACAAATTAGTTGGAATGCTCGCGAACGAGCTCAAGCAAGAGGCGCAAGGGCGTAAACGTGAAAATGCCATGTCCGCCCACTGTGACCGTTCAATAGCCGAGTTAAACCAGCTGATCATCGACTATCCCGAATCAAAACACACTTGGGATCGGCTAATTGAAAGCTGGCAAGAGATAAAGCAAAAGCACGGCCAGCGCAGCGCGCAAGACCTGCTCAACGCTGAATATGCGCGACTCGCCAGCACACCAAGCTAAGCACCCAATGTGAACGTGTAAGTAATCCTTACAAGTTCAACTCAAACCAACCCTATTCCATCTATCAGCCTAGTGAGCAATCACCAGTTTGGAGTTCACCATGTTCTTCGTATACGGCGTGTCCATGACCATAGCTAAAAAAGAAGCGGCTAAAAAGTGCAGCCTATACGAAGGCGTACAGCCTAAGCGTCGCGAACTCAGCCCCGCGGAATACCAAGCCAAGCTAGATGAAATGGCAAAGGCCAAGTTTGAAACCATGAAGCCACAAAAGCTGTCGCATTCGCTCTCAACGCCTTCGCTCTGCGCGCAATACATTGAGCTAGCAAAAAAACAGGACCAATGCCGCGACCTGCACGTTCGTTACCGCAAACCTACAGGCAAGGTTAATCCCAAGACCAAGAAAGAGATTATCAGTTGGGTGGTCTACAACGGCGAAATAGCCGCGTAACGCAACCCTAAGTGCAGTGAAAACAGAGCAGAGAGAATCGATATGAGTTACTACAAAATTACCAACGCAACCGCAGTGCAAGCGTTCAAAGACTTTGATGCAGCTAAAGCAAACTTGATTGAGCAAGCGACTAAATTAGCCGACCACTTCGGTGGCAAACCTATTTTTAGCAATCGCGTTGAAAGTATTTCGTGTGCTGGCATTAACTTTCACAACTTCAACCAGCTTGAGAATAACCACTTATGGCTAAAGCCTAAAGCGGCAAATTGCTTTGCTTCATCACCAAAATACGGCAAACCGAAAGCGGCAGATCGTGAAGCGTTAGAAGCTATCAGAGCTAAATACAATGCCATGATGCCTGAAGAAGTTTCACGCATACCTTTACTAGAGGCGATTGGTACAAATTGGGGTGATTGCTTATTCGCCCCGCTTTCGCTGTTCCTGCACGATGACGTTATTTACCTCGATACCCGCCTAAGTCTTATCGATGCGACCGAGATATTTGGCAGCGAATATGAAGCCGTAAAAAGTGCTTATCAAGCCGCAAAAGTTGAGGTGAAAGCATGAGCCAACGTATCGAATGCAGTCGCCGCACATGCCGCTGGACTGGTGATTACTCAACAGCATCAAAGCGTGATGAAGGGTGTATGCAAACTTTCATTTGCCCTAGATGTCAGTGCGACACTTTTTATGACTTACCAGCGCCGATCATCACCGAGCGCGTAGAACACGCTAACGCTTTAATCAAAGCCCTATCTGAGCATGGACGTAAATTCTTCGAGTACAAAGGCACCATAGCCACGCTTGAGTTGGATAAAAACGGCAAGGTTTGGTTTGTAAGTGAATATTCGAAAGCTAGGGTTTACACCCACTACCGAGGTCAGTGGAGCGGGTTTCACCACGGAGGAACATTACGCGACTTAGTGTGTGCAATGCGTGACTACATCACCAAAGGCACTCTGATACCAATCGGCTGGATAGCACCTAATCGCAGCAACCCTGATAACGGCGATATTTGGGGCTATGGCAAAGAAGCCGCAGCCGCTGTTCGTGCCGCAGCTGCACAACTGCCAATCATCAAGCAAGGATGGCAAGCATGAACACTAAGCCTCTTAAAGCATATCAAGTGCAGGGCGATGAATATGGTTGCATTGTGTTTGCAACTAATTCAGCAACAGCTCGCCGAGAAGGTGGAAACGAACTTAGCCTTGAATTTGGCGAGGTTGAATCGTGCCGCCGTGCCCAATGGGCTGATCAATACGCTGGTGTTAAAGGCGGAGTCCCACCGTTAGTAATGATTGAAAACGGTTGGTGGCAAGAATGCGCTCATTGCGGTCATGAAATATCTACCGATGATATTGAAGATGGATATGAGAATGATGACGGGAACATCATTAAATTAAATCCAATCGAAAAAGACCATCTTATTTACTGTAATCAGCATTGTCTCGATGAAGAGATGCGTGAACGAGCAGAGCACGATGCAAAAGCAGAAACCTTCAAGCAAAAAATACTCTCGCTACGCCCTGACTTAACGTTTAAAGAATTTAGAGGTAAATGGCCTCAATGCTATTGCTCTGCATCTTTCACTTTTGATGGCGCTAAGTATGGTGGAAGTGTTGGTTATGGAACTGATGGAAAACTTGAGTGGCGAATAAATCAGAATGATTTAAAAGCTTGGGAAACAGCCGAAATCAAGCGTAAAGGAGAGCAGGCATGAGCCAATTTTACCTGCGCGATTCGCGCTCTAACGTTGGCCGAACTTGTATGTTTTGGGCAGACCGAGGCGGCTACACTAGCAGTCTTGAACTGGCTGAGATTTTTACCCTTGAAGAAGCACAGCGACATTTTAATAGCCGTCACACTGACGTTCCGCTATCAAAAGCGCTTGTGGATGAGCTGGCAACCGTGCGTGTTGATTGCCAACTCCTAGGCAATTATGGTGAAAAGTCAGGCTGTAATGAGTACGTAATTCGCGTTGGTGACAGTACTGATGGCAATGATGTTTATTGGCTAACGCTTGAATTTAAAAGTGTTAATTATAAATCATCTGCCGTTTTTAGTTACGAATCAGCACTTTTACGATCATGGGAACTAGTCGAACAGGGCTTTGATTCCACTATCTACGCCAAGTCGGATATCGACGCCATCGCGCGCCGTACTTTCCAAGCCGCCAACGTCAACGAACGCCGCATGATCACCGCTGCTGGCATTCGCAAACCTAAGCGCCAACGCACCCGTCAAACCTCAGGTAAAACTCGCGGTAACTGCCCACATTGTGGCGCCATCACTTGGGGGTTTAATCCTTACGAAAACTATACCTGCGCAGAGCAATACAGCGAACGCAATGGCCTTAGCTTTGTTGTGTCGGATACCTGCGAAGAATTGAAAGCGAGCAAGGCAAGGAGAAAAGCAGCATGAGCCAATTTGACTACATCAAACAGTATTACGCTGTTCCAGCCGAAATAGGCCGCTTAGTGAAAGTAAATGGCCGCGCTGGCGTAATCGTAAAAGATTGCGGCCATCACCTTGGCGTTAATTTTGACGACGATAAGCCAGGCGTTATTCGTCATTGCCACCCAACTTGGGAAGTTGAATACGGCGAGATTGGCAGTATCCGCAAAACAACTAAGTCACAGCAGCGCTATAAGCGTTATTTAGAGTACGGAGACGGCTTTAAAAACTTTATCGAGTTTTGCTACTGGGACGCAAGCCCTGAGAACGAATGGAACAGAGGTGCAGCATGACTAAATCCGCCCCACGCGAAATGCTCCACTTACTCGCTGGCAGTGAGTCAGAACGCAAAATCGACTTACTGCTATCGCTAACGCGCATCACATCCGAGCCCACTATTGCCGCAATAAAACTGCACTACACCACAGGCTTGGAACCAGAACGCTGCGCCGCTCGCCACTTTATCGAGCTATCAAACCTGATGCGCGCCCAAACCACGCTTAACAACACCATGGGCGTTGTTGAAGCCATCAAAGAAATCGACTGGGAAAAGCATCTTGCCAAGTTAGCTGCAGCCTATGCGCGCATCGCACAGCTCGAAACACAGCTAGAAACCCAATTAGCCAGTTATCAGTTAACTGATTCAATCCATCAAATTAGCAAGGCTGGTTAACCATGATCACAGTAAATAACGCCAATCTTATCAACCAATCTAATGCAGAACAGGGTTTTGAATATTACACACCACAGCCATGGCCTCAGTTAGCAAGCCAGCTAATGGGTGGAATAGATTTAGACCCAGCAAGCAACGATATTGCTAATGCCAGCATTAATGCCAAGACAATTTTCACTAAAGAAATTGACGGGCTATCTCAGCCTTGGCATGGCACGGTTTGGATGAACCATCCATTTCACAGAGGTGAGCAACCCTGCCCAACTAAATGCAAGAAAAAAGCCTGTATTAAACGCGGCCATCATATTGATAAGCCGATCCCAGGTAATAGCGATTGGATAAATAAGGTGATCTACGAGTATGAAAGCGGCCACATAAAAGAGGCGGTGATCATCACATTCTGTAATTCATCTGAAGGCTGGCTTTTACCATTACTTAAATATTCTCAATGTTTCCCACATGGTCGAGTGCACTACAAAAAAGCCGATGGCAGCAAAGCAGATAGTTGCACCAAGGGCAGCGTGATCACTTACATCGGTAAAAACATTGCTGAGTTTGCGAGACTGTTTGGCGAGCATGGCACCATCAAAGTTGAGTTTAGCAACGAGGTAAAGGGCTCAATTGAAATCCCGCTTAAGCAAGAAAATATTGCAGGGGAAGCAGCATGAAAAACAAACTTATCGACCTAAATAATCATCTATTTGCACAGCTTGAGCGACTGTCTGACGAAAGCTTAAAAGGTGAAGCGCTGCAAGATGAAGTCCATCGTTCCAAGTCAGTCACTCAAATTTCGACACAAATTGTGGCTAACGCACGTTTAGCGCTAGATGCGCAAATAGCAGCAAATGACATGGGCGTAGGTAGAAAACTCCCTGAAATGTTGGAGGCTAAGAATGGCTAGATTCTTATTCACTGTTGCCATGCTTGATTTTTTGCGCGCAACGTACCCAGAAAAGTCACTTGCTGAAACCACAGCACTGTTCAATTGTGCCTTTGGTTACACCAAGACGCTATCGCAGATTAAAGCCGCATGTTCGAACCACGGTATCACCTGTGGACGCAAACAAGGTGAAATAACAAAAGGCAAATTACGCAGCTTTACCGACGAACAATATGAGTGGGTAAAGCTGCAATATAAAAGCCTCACCATCGAGCAAATTACCACGGCTTTTAACGATACCTTTGGTGCTGAAAAAACGATTAATCAGATCCGTGCTTTCACCCGCAACCATAAAATGAAATCGGGACGTACTGGCCGATTTAATCCTGGTTGTAAAACGTGGAATGCTGGGATGAAAGGTTGGCAAGCTGGCGGAAATTCTGCAGCAACCCAGTTTAAAAAAGGCGATATGCCACTGAACCACAAACCTGTTGGATCAGAGCGTATCGATAATAAAGACGGCTTTGTGATGGTAAAAGTATCTGAGCCTAGAACATGGCGACTAAAACACATTATCGAGTGGGAAAAACACCACGGTAAAGTGCCCGAAAGCCATAAAATTTGGTTCATCGATAACGACCGCACCAACTGTGATATTAGCAATTTAATGCTTGTCACCACCGCAGAGCATGCCGTTGTCAACAAGATGGGTTTAGGCCGCGCTCATGCCGACGCTAAAGAAACGGTTTTGCTATTAGCGCGTATAAAAATGGCGTCCACTAAACGGCTTAAAGGTGACCATCATGTCTAAGCTGCAGGGATACCTTAATACCAGCGCTGATGATGCAAAAATGTCACTTCAATATTTACTCAAGCGCGATCCACAAGAAGCCCTTTCAATGGCAAATCAAATAATTGCCGCCACAGCCTCACTCAGTAATAAAAAAACGCTGCACAAAACGGCTGTCACTCTCAAAAAGAAAGCTGAAAAAGCCATTAAGGAGTCAGTATGAAATTCAATACAGAAACAGTTGTTCGTGATGGGTATGGTGATTATCAGCACTCACAACTTCCAAATTTTGACGGTGCCGAATGCATTTCTAAGGATGCGATTGAACAGTGGCAAGCTGAAATGGATTTTCAGTTAGTAATTAACCGCATGGATTCTGAAATCACTGAAGATCATCCGGCATGGCTTCATTATTTTGAAAATGGTGATGCTGGTTTTGGTGAGTGGAATCCAGAAGCGCCTAGTGCCGATGCCATTCTTTTATCAATTCACGATACCGAAGATGGCCCTGTTGCTTGGTGGGCTATAGAACGCACCAAGGAAGCGGCATGAAGCAATCAACCGCAATTCGCGAAGCGCTTAAGAAGTGGTACGCCATGCCACGCGAACAAGCTGGCAGCTGCCAACAGTTTTTAAAACGACTCGCCGAGGAATTGGCAAAGGAAGGTAAGTGATGACGACCAAACGCAGAGTGTTATTAGACGGCAATGGCTCAAGCCAAATCAATGTTGAAGGTCTTGGTGCTTATGTTCCTGCCACTGTTCTACTCGATGTTAAACAAAAACTGGGTACCGAGATTCAGCAATTAAAGGACCAAGTAAACGCGATGGAAGTTGATCTTGGCATTGCAGTTAAAACAGCCGAAACGCTTAAGAACGTGACAGCCTTGCGTGACCAGTTGCAAAACGAGCTTGAAGAAGTAAAAGCGCTCTTTGTAGATGCAATCGGCGATGGCTGGTATGACGGCTATATGGAACGTATCAAAGATGAAAAAAACGAGGATGACGATACTTGCGCATTTAATTCAGAAGATGTGATGCACTGGTCAGAGCGGTATGAGTCTGAACATCGATATGCAAAATCAATTGCTGATATCCGCGCCAAAGCTGTCCGCGATTTTGCAAAAGAATCGGCAGAAGGTTGCTCAATGCCATTCATCAAGGTACTTGCAGAAGAATGGATAACAAGGCAAGCGGCTAAGGGTGGTGAGTGATGGCAAACATCATTAGCGATGATGACAGAGAACAATATCTCACCGCTACCCGTGGTCCTGATGGCGATATGTGGGTGGGCTTAAATGGGTTTAGGCTACTTCGCTACAGAAACATGATCGGCGGCGGTCGCTGTCCGCATACTTGGGCGGCACTAGTTGAGTTAGAAGCAGCGATAAAGCGTGATATAGAGCTTCAACAAGGTGAAAGCTGTCAACTTAAAGCTTGGCAAGTGGCAAGTAAGAAAGTCATTAAGACAATGAAGGAAGGTGCTAAATGACCACATTTTTTATCTGTATTGTGCTGCTTCCGATCATCTGGATTTTATTCACATGGATTGGCAAAAAAATAGCGATGAAGTGGCTTTTCGGTTGGCGATTTATCGTTATTAACGCAGAAGGTGAAGCGTGGTACATCGATGTGAAACCTGATGCCAAAGTCAAACCAGTTGGTAAAAATAAGGACGGTGCATGATGCTGACATCAGATGAACTTAAAAAGCTTAACGATATGATATTCATTGAAAATGAATTGGCATTACTGATGTGTTTCGTTCAAATGTCATTCAATAACAAAAATAGGTCGCCATTTAAAATGAATGGTAATTCAGAGCCTTACTTCGATAAATACTGTAATAATCTTCAAAAAACATTTGCTCAAGCAGTGCTGAACGATGCAATGCTTCAACGAGTTGAGCTGCAAAAGAAGATTCTGAAATTTGTTTATATGGAGTTTAGAGACGAGCTAGTTGAACTTCAGGTAGGTGAAGCATGAAGATGAATGACAGACTTAACCAGCTTATCGCAGAGAACGCCGAGCTTAAGCGACAAGTGGCAACCCTTAGCAAGGGTCCTGAGTTTAAACAATCTACCGTTAAAAGCTGTGATCAAGTATTGGTTACTCGAGCAAGTACCAGTATAGAAATCAATGAAAATCTATGTAAATGCAGCACTTGTAACTATCAATGGGTTCGAGGCAAAAGCGGAAGCCATTCATGTGCTGAATACTTAAAAGAGGAGTTAGATATAACCAATTCCCTTCTAAGAGAACGGCAAAAACTATTAGATGCAATACCTGAGTGTGAAGTTCATGGTAAGTGTGTGCCTCATGCTATTGAGTGGATCGAAAGCATGATCCAAGTGATTTCCGAAAATGAGCAACTAGAATCAGAACGCCTTGAAATGTTGACTCAGTTCGGAGAACTAAATCAGGACAAGCTAAGGCTAGATTTACTGGATGCCGTCAATGCTGAGTTTAATAAGAAGAATAGCACTATCTATGGATGGGCTGTTGATTGGAACCACAACAGAATCTCTCTGCATGATAGTGACCCAATGAAGAAGTCTGTTAGACAAGCGATTGATGATTTCTCATCAAGAATTAGAAAGGCAGGTGCATGATGATTAAAGGTTACTGGTGTACAAAAGATATCACCGAGCGGTTTAGATGCACTAGCCGCACCATTTACCGCTGGATGCAAAAACCACAACATCCATTTCCAAAACCACGGATGCTAGCGGCAGGCAGTCAAAACTTGTGGGCCATCGATGATGTAGAAGCGTGGGAGACTCAAGCAGCAAACCACCAAACAAATAACAGCCAAGCCGCTTAACATCCCCCCTACGTTCTGTATATCGTTACAACTCACTTCCAATAATGTCGCACAATCTATAATGCCAAGCGGTATATGCTGCCGCTTGGGTTTTTAAATATAAATTGTGGTCATACACGCCTTGAATGCCTGGCAACTTATGCCCGAGCATCACCTCTGCAGTCCTTTCATCTGTCAAATCTGAAAAGTTAGTGCGCGCGGTTTTACGTAAATCATGGATAGACCAATGCGTGATGCCGCATTCATGATGCTTATTTATCCAATTATTGATGACGTTCACTATAGATAAATGCGATGTCGACGCTAACGGCTTGACTTCACTATCAGGCTTTTCGCTGAAAGAATCTGCCGACCCAAATAAAAATTTACCTGAGCTTAATAGAAAAGCCTCTTTCAGTAGAGGCACAATTTCAGGCACGATAGGCCTGACAATTTGGTTACCACTATAACCAGTTTTATGGTTTTCAGCCGGAACAGTCCAGACCATTTTATCAAAATCAAAATGTGACTTTTCAGCTAGCCGTAGTTCACCTGTGCGACAAGCAAAGAACAGGTGGAGCTTGATAAACACTTTGTTTTTAGGTGCAACTCTTGAGCGTCTAAGCGCATCCCAAAGCAAGACGATTTCATCATTACTCAGCGAACGCTTGCCGACACGCTTAACGACATGAAGATCTTCTCTCGCACTAATGTCAGATAAAGTGTTATCGCTGATTAGCCGCATTCTAACACCCCAGCCAAGCATTTTTTTGGCATTGGCCAATATACTTGCGGCCACTGCTGGCGTTCCCTTCGCGATGTCATCAAGCACAGTAAGCCATGTATGTAATTTAGTGTCCTGCACTAACATCATGCCAACTCGAGGTAATAAGTGAATTTCAAAGCTACGTAATACCTGCTTGTGGCACTTTTCATTTCTGATTTTTTTTGCACTATGCCAACGATAAAACAAGTCGCTGATCGTTGGTGCATTTTCAATTTCAATCCGATCGTTAATTTTAACTAATTTAGGATCATAACCTTTCTCTAGCTCACCTTTTAAACGTAAGCATTCCGTCCGGGCTGACTTTAATGAAGTCGCAGGATAAGAGCCGAGATCAAGCCGTGATGCTTTGCCAATATATCGATAGCGCAATTGAAATGTAAGTTTGCCTTTGGGTGACACTCTCACACTTAAGCCATCACGATCGGCCTTCCCATAAGCCTTGTCGATCTCCTTGCCGGAGTTAGCTTTTAGCCATGAATCTGACAGCGCCATAAACCCTCTTTGTGTACAAATTTTTTTAGCCTGATCGGCTATCGGTGTACATAGTGTAAATTTGCACACAAATTTGTACAAGTTTTGCTTGTCTTATGTCGAGTTTGAATGTCTTAGTTTGTCGCAGTGATTTGACGCATAACGAGGATTTTAAAGGGTTTTATACTAGCGAATGTCGTGATAAATCTTTGTTTGTCGCGGTATCAGTGATTGATATCTAAAAGAATCGACTCCAAACGATCTTTTATCATTTCAGGGAGTCGACGTTGAGCTTCCGTTACTGCCAAACTAATTGCTTGTAAATAGGCAGTTTCATCCGCGTTTCCATGGCTTTTTACAACTATTCCGCGCAATCCTATCAGACTTGCACCGTTATAGTGGTCGGGGTTCATCTGACTAAGGACCGCCTGAATACGTGGGGCGATAAGTTTAGCCAGAAAACGAACGAATAAACCTTGGGTTAGTCCCCGTTTTAACTGATGTACCAATAACTTGGCAATACCTTCTGAGGTCTTGAGCGTGATGTTACCCACAAAGCCATCACAAACAATCACATCCACATTACCGGAGTAGATTTCATCGCCTTCGATAAAACCTGTGTAATTGATTTGATCTGTGTGTTGCAGCAACTGCGCCGCTTGCTGAACCTGATCGTTACCTTTAATTTCTTCAATGCCCACATTGAGCAAGGCGACTTTTGGCCGAGATTTCTTATCTACCGCTTCGCACAGGACAGAGCCCATCACGGCAAATTGAAATAAGGTTTCCGAGTCACAGGAAATATTCGCGCCCAAATCCAATAAATAGACAGGTTTTTGGGTCACCGCAGGTAAACAACTCACTAACGCAGGACGGTCAACGCCAGGTAGGGTCTTCAGCAACACTTTCGCCATTGCCATCAGCGCACCCGTGTTACCGGCACTCACACAAGCTTGCGCGCGGTCGTCACGCACTAACTCAATCGCCAATCGCATGGAACTGTTTTTACGTGTACGCAAAGCATGCACAGGTCGATCGGACATACTAACGACTTCATCAGTATGAATGATTTCTATGCGTGAAAGTAAATTCGCTTCCGCTTGACGTAGATAGACATCAATTTCAGTCTTGTCACCGACTAAAATGATTTTTAGAAAAGAATGTAATTGTAGTGCCCGCAAGGCTGCAGGCACTGTGACGTGGGGGCCATGATCACCACCCATTGCATCTAACGCAAGCGTCAGATTCGTCATTAGGAAACCAACAAATTACTTGTTGATTACCTTTTTACCGCGATAGAAGCCATCTGCAGTCACATTGTGACGCATATGGATTTCACCGCTGGTAGCGTCTACAGACAGCTGAGCAGTGCTCAGTGCGTCATGTGAACGGCGCATTCCGCGCTTTGAACGTGATTTTTTGTTCTGTTGTACAGCCATTGGCCTGTCTCCTAGATTACTTGCTCTTCAGTTTTTCTAACACTGCAAACGGATTTGGACGCTCCTCATGAGCGGGTTCGATCTCGCCTACAACCATGTCTTTAGATCCAGCACTGCAATCAATTTCTTGATGCATTGGGATTATCGGCATAGCGACTATCAATTCATCTTCGATCAATTGATGTAGACGCACTTCGCCAATTTCATTGCACTCAATTGGGTCATACGCATCCGGGAGCTCATCGATTTCTGCCTTAGTCCGGCATGGACCGAAGCAAAACTCGACCGTAACCTCAGTGGTAAATAGCGTCATGCAACGTTGACATATCAGAGTGAGCTCCGTCACAGCCTTCCCTTTCAGGTAGACTATCCCCTGTAAATCTACGCCACATTCAAGCGACACTGCCACATCGGAACAGTCGCCGGCACATAACTCATTTAATCTTTTCAATTGCACACCAGGAACAACGCCCTGATAAACTAGGCGACTCGAGGCGGCGCGAAATGGATCAATTGAAACCGGTATCTTTACTGTTTGCATAAGGCGCGCATATTATAGTTTGAAAACGCTAGAGTCAAAGAAAAAATTCTAACTTAAGTCCCAGTTTGCGACTTAAGCCTTTCTCCAGCCCCAACATTGAAATTGACGGAAGCGAAATAGTACCCAAGCACGAGGTCGCATACAAGCATAAGCCGACTAAAATAGTCGCATTCACGGAAAAGAAACCGTAAAAGACGAAACTCTTGCACTCTCTAGCGCAGATTGGTCACAATATGAGTCACTCTTTTGCGGATATCCTATTATGCCAACCCCATTAATCTTAGCTTCGACCTCTGTATACCGACAATCTTTACTGCAAAAACTCGGTCTTCCCTTCGAATGCTGCAATCCTGATATTGACGAAACGGCGCATATCGATGAATCGGCCCATGCCTTAGTGCTGCGATTAGCCAAAGCAAAAGCCGTCGCAGGTGCAGAACAATTCCCCGATGGGCTGATTATTGGCTCCGATCAAGTTGCCGTCATTGATGGCAAGATTATCGGTAAACCCCATGATTTTGACAATGCCGTCGCGCAGCTCACCCAAGCCTCTGGCAAGGCCATCACCTTTTATACTGGTCTTGCACTCTATAATGCCGAAACGGGCGCCATGGCCGCCGAGGTTGAACCCTTTACGGTTCATTTCAGGCATCTTAGCCATGCGCAGATTGTCGCCTACATAGAAAAAGAAGAGCCCTACTACTGCGCGGGCAGTTTTAAGAGTGAAGGCTTAGGCATAGCCTTATTTACCGAGCTTGAAGGTCGCGATCCGAATACCTTAGTTGGCTTACCACTGATATTACTGACAGAAATGCTGTTGGCCCAAGGTGTAGACGTTCTCGCTTAACCGGCTTACACGTTAGCTTATTCGTTTACTGAGGTTTTGCTCAGCGTGCTCTGTTTATTAAATCGATTAAGCGCACCCAAAAATGCCGAGCAGCAGATTCGTTTCATTGACGAAAAGATGGGACGTAAATAAAGCTAACCAGCAAGTACTCATGCGTAGCGGCATGTATTGCCGCTTCAGCATTAAATAGCAGTGCTAGAGGTATTGCAGCAATTGCGCAGGAGAGTCAATCAAAGCGATAGGTCCTGCTTGCAGTAACTTTTCGGCACTGTGGGCGCCATAGGTCACGCCAATACTATCAATCCCGGCATTGGCCGCCATGGTCAAATCCAGCAGAGAATCACCCACCATTAGGGCTCGGTTCGGGGCAATATTCAATTCTTTCAGCAAACTTGAGATCATTTCAGGATGGGGTTTACTGTGCACTTCATCAGCGCAGCGTGACGCAACAAAGTATCGACCTAAGCCCGTTTGCGCAAAAACGCGGTCAAGTCCCGCACGGGCCTTACCGGTTGCAACGGCTAATTGATAACCTTGAGCATGTAACTCATCGATTAAAATAGGTGCTTGTGCAAAGAGTGGCGTTGGCGTGGTGTCTAAATGCAAATATTGTGCTTTAAACTCGGCGCGCATCTGCTGATATTGATCATCTTCGCCTTGGCTGAATGCATTTTTAGGATGCTGATGCTGAGAATAGGCAGAAGAAGCGCTGAGATTGAGCCCCTGTGGAAACAGGACTCGCAGCGCTTCTGTCATAGAAAGACCGATGATATCACGAATATCGCTTTCGGTTGGGATAGGTAACCGCAATGCCTTAGCCATATTTTCAATACAGGTGATAATTTTACCAATGGAGTCCATCAGAGTGCCATCCCAATCGAAAATTACTAAATCGTATTGCTTTGTCTTCATCCTTGAAACCTATCCCCGTCGATTACACACGTTTTAACTTATCTAATAATTGTGACAAGTTTTCATCTAAAGGTGCAGAGACCCGCATCACTTCATCACTTTCTGGATGAATAAACATCAACTCAGCCGCATGTAAAAAGAGTCGAGTTAAACCTAATGAACGCATGCTGTCGTCAAAACCTTGCTCGCTGTATTTATCATCACAGGCGATAGGATGACCCGCAAATTGGCAATGCACCCGAATTTGGTGAGTACGTCCAGTGACAGGGCTTGCCTTCACGAGAGTACAACCTTGGTAACGCTGCATAATTTTAAAGCGCGTTTCAGAAGGCTTACCTTCCGCATTAACACGCACTATGCGCTCACCGGATTTAAGGGTGATTTTTAATAAAGGCTGTTTAACGGCTTTATCTTGAGCAGACCATTCACCTTTCACTAAGGCCAAATAGTCTTTCTGCATCTTTTTATATCTGAGCTGATCATGCAGATGTTTAAGTGCGCTACGCTTTTTCGCCACCAACAACACACCCGAAGTATCTTTATCGAGACGATGTACTAGCTCTAAAAACTTTTGTTGAGGACGCAGTGAACGCAATGCTTCAATCACACCGTAATCGACACCACTACCACCATGCACAGCAATGCCAGCAGGTTTATTCAGCACGATCAAATGATTGTCTTCGTGCAAAATACGGTCTTCGAGTTGCGAGACTTTGCTTAAGTTAGGCGATGGTGCGGTACGGTTATCTGGCTCTGCCACTCGGACAGGCGGAATACGCACTATGTCGCCAATCTGCAACTTGTACTCGGGTTTAATACGTTTCTTATTCACTCGAACCTCGCCCTTGCGGACAATGCGATAGATCATGCTTTTCGGCACGCCCTTCAGCTTGGTCATTAAGTAGTTATCGATACGCTGTTCGAAGTGATCTTCATCAATCGTGATCAACTGAACCTGTTGTGGGGTGGATTCTATATTCATGATGCGCCATCTAATTATAACGGCCGCCATTGTACAACAACTGAGAAGAATTGTGCCTTTCCATTGCTGAATTTTTTGATTATTGCTATATTTCACCAGCGATTAGGGATAAGCCGTGAATAAAGTGTTCACAACGCCCCGATCCCAAGCGGAAAATTTAACGGATAAAAAAACATTTTCTTGATAGCAAGTCATTGATTTGCGAATCGTATAATAAGTAAAAATACCATAAATGCGTTTTTTACGATTAAATCGAGAAAGTCGCCTTACTTTAATAAGGTTTACCCTAGATTTTCCTCCCCGATTTCGAAGGATATTTTAACTTGTCGTCAGACAAACCGATTCGACTTGGGCATTACCGGAAAGAAACTAAAGAATTTATGGGGTTGGTTGATGTTTTACAACGAATTCCTTGTTTTTGTAATCATTAAAAAATAAGCCATAAATAGGATGCGACACGCAGCGACTGCGTCTAACAGCAATGCGCACCTCTTGCCTAGCCACCAGCCGTGAGGCTCAGTTGACCTACTGCTAGGCCCGTAATGCAGCGAAGCGCGATGTTTGATGACCTCTATTTAAAGAAGAATGACGTCATCATGAAACGTATGTTAATCAATGCAACTCAATCAGAAGAGTTGCGTGTTGCCCTTGTTGATGGGCAACAACTGTATGATCTAGATATTGAAAGTCCAGGTCATGAGCAAAAAAAATCAAACATTTACAAAGGTAAAATTACCCGCGTAGAACCGTCTTTAGAAGCCGCTTTCGTCGACTACGGTGCCGATCGTCACGGCTTTTTGCCACTGAAAGAAATCGCCAGAGAATATTTCCCGAAAGGATATTCGTTCCAAGGTCGCCCAAATATCAAAGAAGTGGTCAGTGAAGGACAGGAAGTTATTGTCCAAATTGACAAAGAAGAACGCGGCAATAAAGGCGCCGCCTTAACGACCTTCATCAGCCTTGCAGGCTCTTACTTAGTATTAATGCCAAACAACCCACGTGCAGGCGGAATTTCTCGTCGTATCGAAGGTGATGAGCGTACTGAGTTAAAAGAAGCGATGGCCGATTTGGAAGTGCCAGCAGGCATGGGTCTTATCGTACGTACTGCCGGTGTGGGCAAAGAATCTGCCGAGTTAAAGTGGGACTTAAAAGTTCTGCAGCACCACTGGGCAGCAATCACCGAAGCTTCACAGGTTAAAGGCGCTCCTTTCTTAATTCACCAAGAAAGTAACGTGATCGTGCGCGCTATTCGTGACTACTTACGTCGTGATGTGGGCGAGATCCTCATCGACCATCCACGTATTTTCGAAGAAGCTAAGCAACATATCGCCTTAGTTCGCCCAGATTTCGTTGAGCGCGTAAAACTTTACGAAGCCGAAGTGCCGTTATTCACTCACTTCCAAATCGAATCACAAATCGAATCAGCCTTCCAACGTGAAGTGCGTCTGCCATCTGGCGGCTCGATTGTTATCGATCCAACTGAAGCTTTAACCTCAATCGATATCAACTCAGCCCGTGCCACTAAAGGCGGTGATATTGAAGAGACAGCACTGAACACTAACCTTGAAGCCGCCGATGAAATTGCCCGTCAATTACGTCTGCGTGACTTAGGTGGCTTAGTGGTTATCGACTTTATCGATATGACGCCTGTGCGCCATCAGCGTGAAGTTGAAAACCGCTTACGTGATGCTGTGCACCATGACCGCGCTCGCGTACAGTTAGGTCGCATCTCGCGTTTTGGTTTGATGGAAATGTCGCGTCAACGTCTGCGCCCCTCTTTAGAAGAATCTGCAGCGCACATCTGCCCTCGCTGTCATGGCCAAGGCACGATTCGCAGTACTGAATCTTTAGCACTGTCGATTTTACGTTTGATGGAAGAAGAAGCCATCAAAGAGAACACCTCACAAATCGAAGCGATTGTGCCTGTGGATGTGGCGGCTTTCTTGTTGAACGAGAAACGCAAAGCCATTCGCATTACAGAGCAACGTCACGATGTCGAAGTGTATGTGATACCTGATGCGCACATGATGACGCCAGATTACCGCGTGATCCGTCACCGTAGTGATGATGAAATCAGCGAGTCTAGCTATAAGCGTATCGAGCAGCCTGATGCCAAGTTGTATGAGCCACGTAAACTGGAACGTACCGCAGCGCCTATTCCTGCATTAAAAGGTTTTGCCGCGCCACAGAAAGTGGAACAAGCGCCATCTCCAACGGTGAAAGTTGAAGCACCACAACCTGGCTTCTTCAGTAAGCTAGTGAGTGCGGTCAGCGCCATGTTTGCGCCAAGCGAAAAAGCAGAACCCGTAAAAGTTGTTGAAACTAAAACAGCCGATTCTAGTGCCGCTAACGCCAACCGCCGTAACCGTCGCAACGATACTCGCCGCCCACGTAATGCCCAAGATGCTGATAAAGCAAAAGAAGGCACTCGTGAGCCACGCAGCCGTAATCCGAAAAAACCAGCTGATGCAGCGGTAAGCACAAGCACTCAAGAACGCCCAGTTCGCGAGAAGGAAGAAGCGGTTAAGCGTCCAGCGAAAGCGGAACCTAAGCCACGTGTACAAGCGCCAAAAGACGTGGTTGCCGACGTTGAAGCCGATGCACCTAAGCAAGAAGTCGCCCGTGAACGCCGTCAACGTCGTAACATGCGCCGTAAGGTGCGTATCGATAATGGCCATAACACGCCAGATAATGCGATCCCAATTGCACCAGAAGATGCTGCTGAAGTATTAGCTGAAATTGCAGCCATTAACGCCGCTGCGGCGAGCACTATCAGTGTTGACACTAAAGCTGAAGTAGCCCAAGCACCTGCTGAAACTAAAGCACCAAGAACACGTCGTCAGCCTCGTAAAGAAGCTGCACCTGCTCAAGAAGCGGCTGAAAATGTTGCAGTAGAAGAGAAAGCGATGAGTTCTGCGGCAGCTGAAACCCCAACGGTTGATTCTGTTAAGACTGAAGAACATGCTGAAGTTGTTACTGATGAAGTTGTTACTGATGAAGTTGCAGCACCAGCGGATGCGGTATCGCAAGATAACGAAGCGGTCGATGCTGAAAGCGAAACTGCTGATGATCAAGCAAAACGCGAGCAAAGAGATGGTCAACGTCGTAGCCGTCGTAGCCCACGTCACCTTCGTGCAGCCGGTCAACGTCGTCGTCGTGACGAAGATGACCAAGGTACATCAACGCCAGCGCAATTCGTTCCTAACGACGAATTAGGTGCTGACCAAGAGTATCCAAGCGAAGTCGCCAGTGTGCGTGTAGAAGCGCCAGTCGTCGCAACTAAAACAGATGCAGTGGCTAAAGCTCAAGCAACGGCTAAATCCGTTGAAGTAGAAACGGCACAAGCAAGCGAAGCACCTGTTGTTGAAGCTCCTGCTATCGTTAAAGCTGAAGCGAAAGTTGAAACGCCAGCAAATGACGTTACAGCGGTCGAAACTCAGCAAGTTGAAGCTAAGCCAGTTGAGACTAAAGCTACTGAAGCGGAAGTGCCAAAAGCAGTTGAAGTGAAAGCTGAAGCTGCACCAATCGTTCAAGCTCCAGTAGTCAGCGTTGCAGTAGAAACCGAAGCGGTTAAAGCTCCTGTAGCTGAAAGCCCAGCGGTTGCACCAGCTGCGCCAAAAGTTGAAGCGGCTAAAGTTGAAGCGCCTAAGACTGAACCTGCTGTAGAGCCAAGCGTTGCACCGAGTGTTGAAGTTAAAGATGCGGTTAAAGCAACAGCCTCTGCCCCAATGGCAAAACCTGCTGCTATCGCTAAGCCTCAAGCAACAGTGCAAGCTGCCCCAACGACAGTGAATTCGCAAATCACTGATGCGGTTGTTGTCAACAAGCCGAAAGCTGCCAGCCGTTTTGGCTCTATGGTATCTTCGGATATGACCAAACCAGTTGTTGAAGTGAGAGAGCAAGTGGCTGTGCCTAAAGGACGCGAGTATGAAAATACTGCGACCGAAGAGCCTACCGCCAAAATCAAACTCGCTAACGGTGCAGAGTCGGATATGGCTCGTCCATAACCACTTAGGTTAGTCAGAAAAAGCCATGCAATTGCATGGCTTTTTTATTTCTATCGTAAAACTCACACTATATTTAAGGTTTAGCTCAATCCATTTTTTTGTTAGTATTCGCGCCTTATTTTTATCCACACAACAACTTAATAACAGAGGTTCAATGTTTGATCTCATTCGCCACAAAACGTCTAGCCATAAAGCCGATGTGCTTTCAGGGCTAACAGTTGCACTTGCGCTTATCCCAGAAGCGGTCGCATTTGCCTTTGTCGCCCATGTAGAGCCTATGGTTGGACTTTATGCCGCCTTTATCATGGGACTTATCACGGCACTGATTGGTGGCCGCCCAGGCATGATTTCAGGCGCGACAGGCGCTATGGCCGTCGTCATGGTGTCTTTGGTCGTTGAGCACGGTGTCCAATATTTATTTGCTGCCGTAGTCTTAGCGGGACTCATCCAGATCTCAGCCGGGGTATGTAAACTCGGTAAATTTATTCGGATTGTGCCCTATCCCGTCATGATTGGCTTTGTGAATGGTCTGGCGATTGTGATTTTCCTCGCCCAGCTAGGTCAGTTTAAGATCAAGGATGCCAGCGGAAACTTAGTCTGGTTGCCACAAGAACCATTAATGCTGATGTTAGGCTTAGTGGCACTGACGATGGCGATAATTTATTTTTTGCCTAAGATCACCACAGCAGTGCCTTCATCACTAGTCGCAATCCTCACTGTAACGGCAATTGTCGTCGGACTCGATCTTGATACTCGTAATGTCCTCGACTTCCTAAAAACCATGAGTGGTAACGATAATGCGACGATAGCGGGTTCATTACCTAGCTTTGCGATTCCCTCTGTGCCTTTTAATCTTGAAACCTTATATATCATCCTGCCCTACTCCTGCATCTTAGCGGCTATTGGTCTTATCGAATCACTGCTGACATTAACTGTGATAGATGAGATGACCAATACCCGTGGTCGCAGCAACAAAGAATGCGTCGGCCAAGGTCTTGGAAACATCACCAGCGGCTTCTTCGGTGCTATGGGTGGTTGTGCCATGATAGGTCAATCGATGATTAACATTAACTCGGGTGGACGCGGCCGATTATCAGGAATTACAGCCGCAATCGCGCTGCTTGCCTTTATCTTATTTGGCGCTTCATTTATTGAGATAATCCCACTTGCGGCGCTAGTTGGGGTGATGTTTATCGTTGTGCTCGGCACCTTTGAATGGGCAAGCTTTAAGTTTATGGGTAAAGTCCCGAAACATGATGCTTTCGTTATCGTGCTAGTGACGACGGTAACCGTATTTACCGATCTGGCATTTGCGGTATTTGTCGGCGTAATCGTTTCAGCCTTAGTCTTTGCCTGGGAACATGCCAAGCATATTAATGTGACAGAAGAGCAAAATGAGCAAGGCTGGAAAGTCTATAAACTCAATGGCCCATTGTTTTTCGGCTCAATTGCGAACTTCCTCGAATTATTTGACCCATCAAAAGATCCTCAAGATGTGGTTATCGACTTTAAGAACTCTCGGGTTGCCGATCATTCCGCATTGGAAGCAATAGACACGCTCGCTGAACGTTATGTTAATGCGGGTAAGAAGTTGCACTTGATCCACTTAAGCGCTGACTGTAAAGCACTGCTGCATAAAGCGGGAAATCTTGTCGAAGTGAATCAACTCGATGATCCTCACTATAAAGTGGCCGATGACAAGCTGGATTCGTAAGCAATGTTTCATTAGCAATGTGTGAGCTTCCATAAGAAATACAAAAAGCCTGAATAGCAATATTCAGGCTTTTTTATCGACTCAACGCCAATCAATGAATGGCAAAAAACTGAGTCATATCAATGTATAATCCATCCCACTCGGTTTAGTAATTATTATCTGAATTCTGGTTTAGCCATAGCGAGATTTGTAGTTAGGCATGTTACCAATGAACACAGTGCTGTATAAACAGACTCCAAAGCGTTAATAGTGCCCTGCTGCTTCTGATCCTCCAGATTCATACAACAAAAAAGTGATGGGATGTACACGCTGTCGGCCTAGAGAGTTAAGTTACGCTATGGCTAAATACTGTGTTGAGAGCTAAAAGCTTTAATATCACTGAAGCAAAAACATGGTGGATGAATCGAGGAAGCTTTATTGAAGATTAACTCTCTGAAATGAGGTGTTTTGGAGATGAAGAGGAAAACTGGAAGCGGGAGCTAACAGTTAAATTAATACGGTAGTCTAAGGAGCCGATTGAGCAACTTAAGCTCATGCATCTAGCAACTGTATATTTTACTTTCTTACTTTCTTACTTTCTTACTTTCTTACTTTCTTACTTTCTTACTTTCTTACTTTCTTACTTTCTTAGAAGGCTACCCACTCTAGAAGAGCATCTAACCTAGAAGGATATTTTAAATTTTGCACAAATAAAAAGAGCCATGGAATAAACCATAGCCCTTTAATCCATTGCTATCAGCTCTAGGCTAACAGCACCGAAAATTAACCAACGATAGTTACGTTTTCAGCTTGTGGACCTTTTTGACCTTGAGTCACAGTGAAAGACACTTTTTGACCTTCATCAAGAGTTTTGAAACCGTCAGAGTTGATCGCACGGAAATGTACGAATACGTCTGGACCAGATTCTTGCTCAATGAATCCGAAACCTTTGTCAGAGTTGAACCACTTAACAACACCAGTAACTTGAGACATAATATAAATCCTGTAAATAAAAAATTAAAGCCTTAACGGCGGTGGAGCTGGAAAATGCCGGTATTACTTATGTTTACAGGACGAACTGGTCGTATTGAACACATAAATATAAGCCCAACCTTCAAGCTGATAAGACTATAAACCATTCTAAAGATAAGTCAACACACTGCGACACTTTGGATTATTTATTTTGCCTAAATCTACTTTGCGGTTTTGCAACCGGCTAGCTGAACACTCAGTTCATGCTGCTTAGCAAGTATAGTTAAACATTTTAAATAATTTATTTCAATAGCTTAATCTTATCGCTTATCTTGAAATGCGATGCACTTCAATTTGGAAATCCAATTCACAACTCAGTCCTTGCAGAGCAAATGCTTGCTTTTGCGCATCGGTAAACTTCCAAGCGTAAGGCGTCATTTCTAAAAAATGAGCAATATGTTCACTTTTTGTCAGTTCAAGTTGAGAAATTGAGCGTTCCTGATGCAGGCACTCAAATCCGGGAATATGCGCGGCTGATACGGGATGTAATCTAGGCTCAGCATAAATCTGTTGCTTCAAGGCGAAGTGATGTGAAGGTCCGGGAGAGACTGTTATCAAGATACCACCATCGGCCATAATGCGTTGTAACTCTTCAACTTTGGAAGGTGCATAAATGCGAATGGCAAGATCGACACTTTGAGAGGCGATGGGCATCTCATAGGCACTTGCCACACAAAATGCTAAATTGGGGTAGCGTTTAGCCGCATATTTAATTGCTGACTTAGAAATATCTATGCCTTGTAAATCACAATCATGGTGCTGGCTCAACACATTGAATAAACGCTGGCTGTAGTACCCTTCCCCACAGCCTATATCGAGGATCTGCTTTGCTTCAGCACCAAAGTCGAGCGCGAGTGCATTCACTCTATCACTCAAATCTTGATAGTAGCCTTCGTTTAGAAATTCACGCCGAGCAAACATCATCTGCTTGTTATCGCCAGGATCTTTTGAGTTTTTCTTCTGTACAGGCAATAAGTTGACATAGCCCTCTTTGGCCATATCAAACTTATGTTGCTGTGGACAACCCCAAGTTCGATCCGTTAACGTCAGCGGCGCGGAACACAGGGGACATAAATAATGCATAGTGGACTCTTATCGTTTAACTAAATTTTGGCAAGAAAAGTTTACGTTTCGTCTTCCATCAATCGATCAACCATCTGGATCAGTTCAGGTGGGGCAAGCAACTCATAACACTCTAATTTTCTTAATAACTTATCTGTGTTATCAACATCATTAGCGGCGCGGTTGTAATTGGGGCGCTCAAACATATGGGTATAGGTTCTAAATAACCATTGTTGTTTCTGAAGCAACAAGGGATCGAGCCTTAATACCTCATCGGTAAGCCTAGCGTGACATTGGCCAAGCTCTCCGCGTAAAAATGCTTGTAATTCTAACCTAACTTGCTCGATTTCGGTCATGTAAATGGCAAGGGATTCTGACGAAGCGGCATAGTCGTATTGTCTTGCTAACAGCGCTTTGGCGACCATCAACGCTTTAGGCTCATGTAAGACACGTAAATCGGCTTCTAAAGGCACTAACTCAAACTTTGAATCTGCTTGTAAGGCAAACGTTAAGCAATTCTCTGCGCCTAAACGATTAGTCATGTCTAAGGTAAAAGATACGCCCCGTCTCAATTCTGCTGCGCAAAATTTTGCTGCAGTGCCCATACGCGTATAAAGCCGAAAACCTTGCCCAAGGCTCCGAGTGATCGGTGTATTAAAGGCCTGTGCACTTTGCGGTAATGATTCAACCTTAAGACCCATAAACGGTTGAAAGCGGATAGCAATATTTTGCGGGGTTCCAGCTTCAGCAATAACGACGACCTCTAGCAAAGGCGCACTGATCGCCTGTAACACAATAAAATCACTGATATCGTCGGGTAACCGCAACGTGAGTTTCGACGCCTTTTCGGCATCAAGCACCATAGGCTCATTTAAAAATTGATGATACATAAGACATTATTCCCCTGTTCAGCCGCGATTGTACCTTTGAATCTGAATGAAGATCACCAATTAAGTCTTTATATTCTCAAGATAATGACTTAATTACCTTAATGGTGTAAATGTTCATTCGGGGAGTTTCGGTGTTAAGATGTTATTATTCGATAAACTGTCATTTGAATTTAATTATGTCTAATCATTCCCAGCCAAGCATATTTTGGCACGACTACGAAACCTTCGGGGCTAACCCGGCGAAAGACAGACCCTCGCAATTTGCCGGTATTCGCACGGATTTAGATCTCAATATCATCGGCGAGCCTGAGACATTTTATTGCAAGCAAGCCCCTGATTATTTGCCGTCACCAGAAGCGATATTGATCACAGGGATCACTCCGCAGTTAGCCAATTTAAAAGGCATCCCTGAAACTGAGTTTATGGGGCGTATTCAAGCACTGTTTAGCCAGCCAAACACCTGTGTCGCGGGCTACAACTCACTGCGTTTTGATGATGAAGTGACCCGTTATGGCTTTTATAGAAACTTTATCGATCCCTATGCCCGTGAATGGCAAAATGGCAACTCTCGTTGGGATATCATTGATTTAGTACGCGCGTGTTACGCATTTAGACCCGAAGGGATCAATTGGCCAACCAAGGAAGATGGATCTCCTAGTTTTAAGCTAGAACATTTGACCCAAGCGAATGGTTTAAGCCATGAGAAAGCCCATGATGCCATGTCTGATGTGTATGCAACCATCGCTATGGCAAAACTCATTCGCGAGAAACAACCTAAGTTATATCAGTACTATTTTGACCTGCGCCGTAAGCAAGCGGTGAGCGTTCAAATCGATGTGCTCAATATGCAGCCGTTAGTACACGTGAGCTCTAAGATCAGTGCTCGCAATGGCTGTACGACGTTGATTTCCCCCGTGGCGCACCATCCAACCAATAAAAATGCAGTTATTTGCGTTAATTTAGCCATGGATTTAACGCCACTCTTTGAGCTAGATATCGAGCAAATTAAAACGCGTATGTATACGCCAAGAGCCGATCTTGCCGAAGACGAATTACCGATCGCGATAAAACAAATTCATTTAAATAAGTGCCCTTTTATCACTTCGGCTAAAATCCTCAGCGATGAACATGCCGCTCGTTTAGGCATAGATAAAGAATTTGCCAGAGAGCAATATAAACGCCTTAAACTTCACCCAGAACTACGTGAAAAACTGGCGCTATTATTTGAGCACGATGACAGCAGAGCGACCACAGATCCCGATTTGATGCTGTATTCTGGTGGTTTCTTTAGCCAAGCTGATAAAGCGAAAATGGAAATCATCCGTCATACCCTACCGCAAAATTTAGCGGCGCTAGACTTGCAGTTTGATGACCCACGTATCCCTGAAATGCTGTTTCGTTACCGTGCCCGTAATTACCCTGAACTACTCGATTACGAAGAGTCACAGCGCTGGCGTGAATTCTGTCAAAATCGCTTAGCCGATCAAGACTACGTACTTAAATTAGAAAATCTGCTGCAAGATACACAAGCGGATGAGACTAAACAGAAGTTACTGGCTGCCCTCTGTCATTATTTGCGTGAACTTTAAGTTTAATCAATTCAAGCTTAAGTCTTTTATTTAATAGTCTTAAGCTTGTTTATATTCGTGAATAGACTCACTCTATTAGGCGCATAACTTAAATTGTTTACTATCGAACACACACATTTGCAGCGTATAAACGCGAGCTAACTCGCATTTATGCTGTAACAAAATTACTAGAATGTTCTTCCATGAACTTAACAAATAAGGAATCGGGAAATGCAAGATAGATTCATTCGTAGCATAACCCAACTGCCAACGCCGTTAGCCGATGCTCTCATTCCGATGTTGCACCAGAATTTTGCTGGGCACTTAGATGCGCAGCAACTTGCCACGCTCACAAGTGCAAGCAAGATGACCGAAGCAGAAGTGTTACTGGCACTGCTGCCGATAGCCGCTGCACTGGCGAAACCGCCTATCAGTGAGTTTTATGTCGGTGCGATTGCCAAAGGAAAAAGTGGCGATATCTACATGGGTGCCAACTTAGAATTACCCGGTGAAGCGCTGTTTCATTCTGTCCATGCAGAACAAAGCGCTATCAGCCATGCATGGCTCAGCGGTGAAAGCCAAATTGTTGATATCATAGTCAATGCCAGCCCTTGCGGCCATTGCCGTCAATTTATGAATGAGCTGGTTGAAGGAAGTAAGATCAGCATTCATCTACCCGCACAGGAAAGCCATCCACTGGCGTATTATTTACCCTATGCCTTTGGCCCAAAAGACTTAAATGTCACTTCGCCTTTAATGGCGAAGCAACAAACTGAATTTGCTTTAGATAGTGCCGATCCTATGATCATCGTAGGTTTAGATCATGCCGGTTTAAGCTACGCGCCTTATACTCAGAGTTTTGCTGCCGTGGTTTTAGAAACTCGCGATGGCGCAACCTATTGTGGTCGCTATGCAGAGAACGCGGCATTCAATCCTTCTATGCTGCCGATGCAAATGGCCTTGTCGAATCTCGTTCGCCATAATCGCGAGTTTAGCGATATCAGCCGTGCGGTATTGATTGAATCATCTCAAGGAAAAATCAGTTTAGTCGGCGCGACTATGGATGCACTCCATACCGTTGCCGCCATCGAACTTGAGCACATAGTCATAGATCCCGTGTAACGCCTGCTTCAAATGCCAAGAATGCTTCAAAATGCCAACGGCGAAATACGTTAATGCGTATTTCGCCGTTGGATTGTTCGACTAATACTTCAACATCAAGTGATCACGCGCTAATGCTGACGCCAAAGTAGCTGTATTGAACTTTAATGCCTAACACCCAATCCTCAAACGTTACGCCTAGTGCTCAAACGCAAACGCTGAGTATTCAAATGTGAAAGCTAACTCGGCATAAATGGTTAACCTCAGCACAATTATGCAAGGCTACTCACTATCCAGAGTTCTATTTACGCCGCTTCTTTTGGCCTGAGACTCAGCTTTACGCTGCGCCATTCTGGCAAAACAAGCTTGCCGCTCCACATCTGACATAGCGCGCCAGGCTAAAATCTCATCGAGATGCCTAAAGCAACCTAAGCAAATATCTTGCTGGTCTAAACAACAATTGCGGATACAAGGATTGGCATTAGGATCATTCTGACCAGACGGCATATTCATTGCCACAGGGTTCAGTGAAGTGGAATCGGCGACCACCGGGGAAACTAAATATATCTGCCGTAATAGCGCCGCCAGCGGCCACGACAGCCGTCAGAGTCAATTCTAAGTTCTGGCTGTAGATCACAATCAGCGGGCAGCCTTTTGCGAGGGTAAAATCCACCTCGGCTTGATAGAAGCCACCTGTGATCCCGACATCCATAAAGCAGCTGTATTCAGGACCGTAATCGACATAGGTCCAGCCAAATACCTGGCTAAAAAAGGCCTTAGAACTCGCAATATCGCGGCTCGGGATTTCCAAATAATTGATGCTGTGTTGAAGGTTCATAGACTTCCTTGCTATTTAATGAGGAACAAAATGATGGGCACAAAATGCATGAATAAAAAATGGGAGCCAAAGCTCCCATTCTATTCGCGGCTTTAACTCAGGTTAACCTTGGATTAAGGCTGCGACAAGTCCAATCAGACCACCAAACACCCCGCCCCAGATCACTAACCAACCTAAATGCGTTTGGATCATATCCTGAACGATTTGTTTCACCATTTGCGGTGTCAGCTCGTTTAACCTTTGTTCCACTATGTTGGCAATTTTAGTTTGCAGATCGGCCATCACATTTGGCTGTTCGATTTCTTGTTTCAACAGCTCGTGGAATGCATCACTTTGCGCCATTTCAACTAAAGAGGCTTTCATCTTCACAATAAACGGCTCTTTTAGCGGTAATAATGCATCAGTGCCGCCGAACATAGACAACATGCCGCCAAAGGAAGATTGGGCGACAGTGCTAATTAAGGCATCGAAAGAAGGTGCTAAATCGACCTTTTCAATCACGGGCGCCAAATCCATTTTACTGATGCCTTCTTTTTCCGATAGGAATCGTTCGATATTTTCTGTGGTAAAAAACTGCTTCATCATCAGATGAGCAATGCCCGCCTTAAACTCTTCGAAACGAGAAGGCACGACTCCCGAGCCATAAAGTCCGGGAACTTTCTCAAACAACATATAAACCGCAACCCAGTTGGTAATAGCACCCGATAAGGCAAACAATCCGACATTCAGGACAATTGCCGAATGCATCAGGTAACCCACAACCACCAAAGCAGCCGCCAATAAATTTGTTACTAAACTCTTATTCAATCTCGTATCCCCTAAGGTGGCATCGATAAGATGCAAAACTGGCCTATATTAACAAGTTAACGGGAGTCAGGTCTAACACTCAAACCACAGTAAACGAACCCATTTTCAAATCTGTTTTCAGTACTAAGTCTTGGCGCGATAAGCTGCATCCTGCTCATCGCCAAAGCCGCAACGTCACAGAGCCGCTAACGGCCGATTGGCCTATGCTAAATAAGTGAATCTCCTTGTAGAACATTAAGTTAATTTAATGCTCACCAAGCTCAAAATGCAGAAATTTTAATTTACCGCCTGTGAATTATCAATGGGCCTCAACTACACTCAATTTGGGTTAGAAACCCGAAATAGGGTTTCCAAATGCAAGCTCAGAATTCAGGGCTTAAACACATGTCTTAAATACAGGCCTTAACACAGCCACTGAACATCGGCTCAAATACAAAAGTTAACCACTATAAATTAGGGATGCGCTTATGGAATCGGCTTTTAACACTGCAGGGGAGTTAAGTTGGCATGAACTCACAACCAATAATACCGAAGAGGCCATGCGCTTCTATGCTGAAATTTTTGGCTGGCATTTTAAAACCGTTAAATTGCCCCACGGTCACTATCACATTATTGAAAACCAAGGCATCAGCATTGGCGGAATTACCGACAGTTTAATCCCCACCCTTCCCTCACATTGGACAGGCTATATTACGGTTAACGATGTGGATCAAGTGGCTATCAGTGCCAAAAAACTCGGCGGTGACATTCTGTTTGGCCCTGAAGACATTCCGGAGGTGGGCCGTTTTTGTTGGATAAAAGACCCACAGGGCGCCATTATTGCGGCCATTAGCTATTTAAAACGCTGATGTAAAAACTGACCTGAACATGATGATGAGTTTCGACTCAAGGGATACGCCGCAGGTTGATACCGATGTAGCTATCAATGTAGAAGATAGGTTGTCATTCAGCAACGACGGGGGTCGGAAGAAGTTGTCGTCGGGTAATGCCAAGATTTCATTGATAAAATATAAATAATCTCTGGAAACATTAGCGTTAATCGCTAGAATGTTCGCACTTATGGCAGTTTTTCCCTGTCTTATGCATTGGAGCCTTGATATTAATGCTGACCCAGCTATCGCAATTCAAACACACTTTTTTTGCTCTCCCAAGGTACCTGCGTGTGCTTGTTTACCTCACCGCCGTCTACCTTAGCTATGTCTGCACATTAGGTTTAATCCTGCCCTATGCGATAACCACGCTGGCACCCGAAAAACTCTCTGCTTTACTCGGCCGTCCCGTCACCCTCGGGGATATCCGCATCAATCCCTTTAATTTCAAAGTCGAAATCGACCAACTGGCCATTAAAGAAAAAGACGAAAAACCGTTTGCAGGCTTAGCGCAAGTCCAATTCGAAGTGAACTTTTGGCAATCTGTTTTTAATCGCGCCGCCGTTATCGAAAACATACACATACAAGCGCCCTACGCACACATCATCCGCGTGGAGAAAAAAGGCAAAGCTGGATTCAACTTCGACGATATTCTGCAGACCTTGAACGAGCATTCCTCCGCGAGCACAGAAACAACACCCGCAGAAGCCAGCGCCCCCGTTCGTGTCCTGCTCAACCAATTTGTGTTAGATGCAGGGCAATTTAACTTCGATGACAAAATTACCCTTGCTAAAATTAATTATCCCAATATCAATTTAAAACTCAGTCAGCTCGATACTGAATATTTGATGTCGGCATTGTCGGCCTCAGTAGCACCAGCCACAAAAGCAAATAAGACTGAAGCCAACCCGACACCAAACGCCCAATCATCCTCTGATACTGGCTCTGGCTCCCAAGTTATGCCAATTCAGCACAATCACTATGCGATACAACTCAGTGATGATCATGCTGGTGAAATCAGTTTGCAGGGGCAATTCCAACTGTTCCCACTAAAAGTTGCGGGTGACGTCCACATCGCCAAACTGAAACTGAGACCACTCTGGCGATTTATCGACGATCAATTTAAGCCAGCACTTACCGATGGCGAGATCACTGCCAAGACTCAGTATCAAGTGGATCTTGCCGAGAATGGCGAGTTACAAGTCACCAGCAACAATGGCCAGTTTATTGTTGAAAAACTGAACTTTAACGACCAAGAGCGCTCAGTGGTCAAGCTGCCAATCTTTGCCCTCGACGGTATTACAATGGATCTGAAGCAGCAGCAAGTACGCATCAATAAGCTTCACAGTGATGGCCTCACTGTAAACGCCATTTTGAATCCAGACGGACTCGATCTCGCGAGCTTGTTCATACCTAAATCCGCCAGTGCGTCTACAAGTGCAGCGCCGCTAGTTGCTAATTCCATCGATGCTAAGCCGATAGATGCTAATTCGATAGAAACTAAACCGGCAGATGCTAAGCCACTAGAGGCCAAAAATGTTGAGAGCGCACAAGTCACGCAAGTGGAAGAAAAGCCTCAAATAACCGAGACGGCAACTGATGCAAGCGATACCGCAGACAAACCAACAGAAAGCGAATTAGCCACAGCCAGCGAGAACAATAAAACGGAGCAAAATACTGAGGCCGCCGCAAACATCACAGCTGATGCCACTCATGAAGCCACTGCAGAAGTCGCTTCAGAGGCAGATCCACAACAGCCAATCAAGCAAGCGCCAGTAACGGCGTCAACAGACACTTGGTTCGTGCAACTCGATGCGCTCAATATTGAAAACTACGATCTTAATCTGTCGGAGCAAAAGTTAACTGAGACACCGCAGCAATGGCGTGTGTATCCGCTCAACTTTTCAACAAAAACTATCACCAGCACCTTGGCCGAGCCGATTGAATATGCGCTACAACTCAGCATTAATGACAAAGGTACTTTAAGCTCCCAAGGCCAGGTCGATGTGCCAGGCGAAGCCATAGATGCCGATATTCAACTCGATAAGCTCGCGTTAATCCAGCTCCAACCGTATCTTGCCCCCTACGTGAATATCCAGCTTAAGAGTGGTTTATTAAGCTCTGCAGGCAAGCTCACGGCTGATGCCAAGGGTAAAGCCATTTACGGCGGCAGTGTTGAGCTCGATGATTTAGCCATTCATGACAAATTGCGTAATGCCCCGCTGGTCAAATGGCAAAAGATGAATATCAATCAGCTAGATTTTGACCAACAAAAAAATCAAATCAAAATCGATCACTTAGCCTTTAATCAACCCTACGCCAAAGTGGTGATCGCTAAAGATAGAAGCACTAATATCAGCGACCTTATCGTCGAAGCGCCTATTGCAGCTTCAGTAACGAATAGTGCGACAACGAACAGCGCGCCCCCTGCTAAGCAAACCGCAACCGAGCCGCAAATGGCGAGCAAGTCAACAACGCCTGAGCTGAGCCTCGATATTCAAAAAATTAGCTTTAGCCAAGGCTCGGCTTACTTTGCCGATAACTCACTGACTCCGAATTTTGCTTCGGGAATTGAGCTGCTTGAAGGCAATATCACTCACCTGTCATCCATACCAGGCACTAAAGCCTCGGTCGATATCAAAGGTAAGATTGACAAGTACGCGCCTGTGACCCTAAAAGGCGATATTAACCCTTTGTTAGACATGCCATATTTAGATCTCGATTTGATCTTCAAAAGTGTTGAGCTAACGTCAGTCAATCCTTACTCAGGCACCTATGCGGGTTACTACATAGATAAGGGACAGTTATCACTGTCGCTGAACTACAAACTCGATCAGAACAAGCTCAAGGGCAATAACCATCTAGTCATAGATCAACTGAAACTCGGTAAACCCAGTAACAGTGACCTTGCCACTAGCTTACCTATCACGCTCGCCATTGCGCTGTTACAGGACCGTAACGGCGTGATTGATTTAGGTATGGAGGTCTCTGGCGATTTAGACTCACCCAGCTTTAGTGTCGGCAGCATCATAATGACGGCGATTACCAATGTGATCACTAAAGCCGTCACTGCGCCCTTCACTTTCTTAGCGGGGCTGATAGGTTCAGACGAAACCTTAGACAAAATCAGCTTTGCCGCCGCTCAATTCAGCCTAAGTGAAGATGAGCAGAAAAGTTTAGACAAACTCGCCAGCGCCTTACTCGACAGACCTATGCTTAAGCTCAGCGTTGAAGGTGAAGTCGATGCCATCAATGACAGCCAAGCGATTGCTGAGCGTATCATGAAGCGTAAATTGGCTAAGTTAGCCAATATCGAGTTCAGTGCGTTACCTAATGATTTAAGTCCAAGCCAATTCCCGACCCAAGGGCCGCTCGCCGATGCGCTAGTGAAGCTCTATGAGCAGGAAGTTAAAGCCGATCCGGCACTAATAAAAGACACAGTTGTAGCAGAGGCCAAAGACGCGCAGCTTTCCGATGACCAAATCACCACCCGCTGGCATATCGCTTTATATAATCTGTCGGTAAAAGCGCAGAATGTTAACGATGGCATGTTGGGTAATTTGGCCCAAGAAAGAGCAAAAGCCGTCAAAGCTTACCTTGTAGACGTGAAAGAGATTGCCCCAGAGCGGATCTTCTTGCTCGAAAGCCGAGTGAGTTTAACCCAAAATGTGGCCCAAGTGAGCCTTACCATAGATGCGCAATAGACGCGCAATAACTCAAGCAATGGGTTAATGTTGCTGTGTTTACGATAAAAGAAGCCCGCTAAAGTTTACCTTTAGCGGGCTTCTTTCTTATGGTGAAGAGCATGCCTAAATGTATAGCTAAGCGCATATCTAATTGTTACCGCTAAGCGAAAACGCTGTCCTTGTCGCCAAAGAATCTTCTACCTGTTAATCCACACTAAAATGTTGGCCGCGCTTTGTGCCATAGGTTACACTCTGCGGCCTTTATGCAACTGGGATCGCACGCACGAATCGCTAAATCTCAGTTTCGTCGCACATTTGCGACGGCGCCATTGACACACGAATCACTTTTCAACACACATTATCATTGAGGTCACTGACATGTTTATCATTCGCTGGATTTTAGGCAGGATCATTCTGTTTTTAAACTTCGTATTTAGCCCTAAAAAGCGCCAACGTCCACTGGCAGAGCAACAACAGATTGATACTCAAACTCAAGCATTAGCCCTGTATCAGTATCCAGCTTGCCCATTTTGCGTAAAAGTCCGCCGTGCAATGCGCCGTCAGGGACTCAATATAGTGACCCACGACGCTAAAAAAGCGCCACACAAAGATGAGCTCGTCGCCCAAGGTGGCAAACAGCAAGTACCTTGTCTGCGTATTGAAGAAAACGGCCAAGTACAGTGGTTGTATGAGTCTAAAGAAATCATTAACTACTTAGACCAACGCTTCGCCTAAATCGCGGTGCAACTGTCTGTGTAAATCTCCAAGTAAGTGCGCCCAGTGCCTTTTTAATGAACTGTTTAATCGACTTTTCAATGGACTTCCCAATGAACTTTACAATGGGTTTTCCGTTGAAATACCAAGGTTTCGGGCGCAGTTCTTTTATTGCGTTGTTTAATCACATCTACTTACGCCACAAATATTCACGGTCAGAATAATCAAATAACCACTGGGGCTGATACACCACCAATAGCGTTACCGCCATACCATTAAGCAATGCCTCGGGGAACGCCAGCAAAGGGATTAGCATAAAGTAGTCATCCACTAACACATTCCAATCGTAATCCGCTGCAGACCACAACCACATCGCCCAACTCAATTGATGAAACACAGTTGAAAGGCCCGCATTGATAAAACCGCCGACGAAGATAAACACAAAAATGTGTTTAGGAAATAAATGGTAACTGCGACTGTATAAAACAAAACACAGGAACAGCGGCACAGCCATGGCGAACAGACTAAAAGCCCCAAAATCAGCGGGCTATTTTAGTACAAAAAGACTAAAAAAAGCGCTCGGCAACAGTAATGCCACTGTCGCAAGACGCCAACCGAACATCAGCATACAGGTTACTATTCCCAGAAAATGCAGATGCAACCCAGTTTGAATACTGGCATTTAACGACCACAGCGCATTGACGCCCACCAGCGTCAGTAACAAGCGTAACTGCAGATTTTTATCCCGCCGGATCTGCGCTAACTCGTCTTTTGGCCATATTGCATAAAGCCATAACGCCAAGAGCATAAGGCATATGCCTTGAGTCAGGCTCATATCCCACTCGATTTGCGCCCATTTATTCGACCAAAACGCCAACATTAATCGCCCATCCTTAATCCATTGCGCCAATAGAGTCACACTCAGTCCATGAAGATGCCATAAATCCATGAACTTTAGAGTCATATTAAGGTATTCTGCTGTCAGTTAATAACCTAAGAGTTAAATTTGATTATGCCGCTTCGATACCTCAGCCTTGCCATCTTAAGTTGTTTCTCGCTCATCGCCTGTAGCAGTGCCCCCATCGATCCTAGTGAACTTGCCGGAAAATTACGGGATAAGTTAACCACAGACATTAAAGCCGATGGCCTTAAACTCTTCAGCTACACAGCGCGGCTGGTCGATGATAAATCTAATATGGGTGATGCAGACCGCCCTTTCCCGCACGATGCCCGCGTGCGTAGCATGCAAGATCCCCGTGAACAACGTCGCGCGATGCAAAATCTACAGGACTCATTAGAAGTTTGGGGACGACAAGTCGAATTAGGTTTAACGAAAACCCTTGAAATGACAGGTTATTGCCGCGAAGGTTATATCGAATTGAGTCGGATTATCGAACCCGGTCGAGGCGAAATTCGTGGTGAATGCCAAGAAGGCGCGACCAATGCCGATAAACAGAAATTTGTGAACTATTAGCGAAGGTTTGAGTCACTTAGATTTGCGTGGCTAAGGTCTAAGCATAGAAAAGACGCAAGATTAGATAAGCACTGTTAATCGGCTAAAAATAGCGAAAACAATAATAAGAGAAGCTCAAAAAGGTAAGTATGCGCGTATTGGACAATACGCGCATTCACATCAGACTAAACTGATTCAGTCAGCGGCACAGCACGATTTTCTAATAACACAGGGATACCTTCAGTGATCGGATAGGCCAGCTTATCTGCCTTACAAATCAACTGCTGCGTCGTTTTATCGTACTCAAGTTTTCCCTTACACACAGGGCAAGCCACTATATCTAACAATTTTTTATCGAATGCCATGGAAGTTTCCTTGTTTAGCTGCAGCCACCTCGCGAAGACGTGCGAGCAGCTGCTCATCAAATTGTGGGGATAGCTTGGCATTGACCGCCAAATACCACCAGTTCTCTTGTGCAAAATCGCGACATTTAACCGCATCTTTTTCTGTCATCAATAGCGGCAAGTCTTGGGCTAAATCACGTAATTGGGTTTTATCGTAGGGCTGATGATCATCAAAACCCTGGCATAGCGCCAGTTGATAACCTTGGGCGCGCAGCGATTCAAAGAAACGCGCAGGGTTACCAATACCCGCCATCGCAACCAGCGGCTGAGATTTATCGAAACTGTAATTACTGCAGTTTGCATCGCATTTAACGGGCTTCACGTCAGTTGGGGCCAGTTGCATTTCGAACTGACCTTTTGCTGCGGGTCCGCCATTACAGACGATAAAATCCACGGCATCGAGACGCCACGCACCTTCACGCAGCGGACCTGCCGGCAACAGCAGGCCATTGCCTAAACCGCGTTGACCATCAATCACCACCAGCTCAATATCACGCCCCAGCGCATAATGCTGCAGCCCATCGTCGCAGATGATGACATCCACACCAAACTCGGCAATAAGCGCATTAGCCGCATCGACGCGTTTGGCGCCAACCACCATGGGCACTTGAGTGCGCGCCACTATCATGGCAGGTTCATCACCGACCTCTACCGCGCTCGCGCCTAAGTTAACCGTTTTAACACCTTGAATATCAACGCCATAACCACGACTGATCACTCCGGGGTGAAACCCATGCTGGCGCAGTAGCTCAATCAGATAAATCACGGTTGGCGTCTTACCGCTGCCACCGACGGTAATATTACCAACAACGATGACAGGCACTGGCATTGCCGTTTGTGGTTTGAATCCGAGGCGAAACAAGGCGCGGCGCACATAAGTGATCACCGCGAATACGCCCGATAAAGGCAACAAGAGCCATCGCAGTGGATGGCCCTGATACCAAATTTTATTCACTAAGGTCTGCATCTAGCTACCGAATTGCATTTGGTACAATTTGGCGTACATGCCATTTAATTCCAATAGTGATTGGTGCGTCCCGCGCTCGACGATACGTCCCTGATCCACCACTAAAATTTGATCGGCACTCTCGATAGTCGACAACCTGTGGGCGATCACTACTGAGGTACGGTTTTGTCTGAGGTTGTCTAAGCCTTTCTGAATCGCTTTTTCTGACTCAGTATCCAATGCCGAGGTCGCTTCATCGAGGATCAATACAGGCGCATCACGCAACATAGCGCGCGCAATCGCAATCCGCTGTCTTTGACCACCGGACAATAACACGCCATTTTCACCCACTTGGGTATCAAGGCCTTGGGGCAGCTGGTCAATAAACTCCATCGCATAGGCCAAGGTCGCCGCTTCAATAATCTGCTCACGCGTTGCTTCACCCGGATAGGCGTAGGCGATGTTGTTAGCAATCGTATCGTTGAATAAGGTCACCTGCTGCGATACCAGAGCCACTTGATTACGCAGCGATTTTAGCGAGTAATCGTAAATGCTGACATCATCAAGCAGAATATCGCCGGATTCGAGCCCCGTATAAAAACGGGTCACTAGACTGGCGATAGTCGACTTACCTGAGCCAGAACGGCCAACTAGCGCTAAGGTTTGACCCGGTTTAACTTCAAAATCAACATATTCTAGCGCTCGGCGGTCTTGGCTGTCATAGGTAAAACAGACCTTATCGAAACGTAAATGACCCTTAGCGCGCTCAACGGTATAAGTGCCGGTGTCGGATTCTGGCAGCGTATCCAGTAATTCAAACACTGTGGTACAAGCTGCAATACCCCGTTGGAATTCAGCGTTCACTCGGGTTAAGTTTTTAATGGGTTGCAACATGGCCATCATAGCGCCAAGAATTGTCGCGAAGGTACCGGCGGTGAGATCGGCTTTCATGCTGTCTAAGCTTGCCGCATAAAGCACAAAGGCTAAGGCGAATGAGCCGATAATCATGATCAACGGCTGGCTAATGGCTTGCGCCACAGCTAACTTCATATTTTGATGACGGTTTTGATCGTTCACTTTAGCAAAACGAGTGGCTTCGGTTTCTTGTCCACCAAAGGCCAATACGTTTTTATGGCCCTTAATCATTTGCTCAGTCGTGGCACTCACGCCGCCCATGGCGGTTTGAATTTGCTTAGAAACCTTACGGAATCGACGACTGACCACAGCAATGACCATGCCCATAATCGGCCCGATCACTAAGATACACAGGGATAACTTCCAAGAGTTATAGAACATCAGTGCCAGCATACCCAATACAGTCACACTGTCGCGGACGATAGAAATCAATGCACTTCCCGATGCTCGAGCGATTTGCTCAGTATCGAAGGTGACTTTTGAAATCAAGTTACCGGTATTTTCCTTGTCCATGTAACTGACAGGCAGACTCAGATAATGCTCAAACACTTGCTGACGCATGTCCATGATCAAACGCGCACTCATGTATGAAATGCCGTAGGTCGAAACAAAGTTGGCAAAACCGCGCAGGGAAAACATGAGGATAACCACAAGCGGCGCCATCATTAGCACGTCGTTGTTCGCGTGGAAACCTTCACTGGTTGGCAAGGCTATGCCATTGGTGACCGCAGCGGGTGCGCCGCCGGAAAAACCCTTATCGATAAAGGGGCCGATGAAAGCGATAAAGGCGGCATCGACGAGACCATAAATAATTAATCCCGCAACTGAAAGCATAAACATGCCTTTCATCTGTTTTATATAGCCCAGTAATCGTTTGAAAACTGTCCACATTTCGTCTTTAGGAGATGTTGTCATTGATAACACTAAATTATGGCAAAGTAGGCATTCTACTCTGGATTAATCAAGTCACCAAATCTAAACAGAGAGTTGTACCAAAATGGCGCTAAATCACCACGATAGGTCTTTACCTCTAACTCAGACTGCTGAAAAATCACACTAATCTGCCCTTCTGTCCCTGTGGTCAGGCTCCTTATCTCTCGTCGCTGATACCGCTCAACCACTGTGGATTTAGGAAAACCATAGCGATTAGCAAAACCCGCAGGGAAAAGCACTAACTTAGGGGCTACGGCATCGATAAAGGCCTCTGTCGACGAGGTTTTGCTGCCATGGTGCGGCGCTACCAGCACGTCGCTTTGTAACTCGTTTAGGTCACTTAGATCACCGCTCACACTTAACTCACTACGTAATAGTGCCGCTTCGGTTTGTTTTTCAATATCCCCGGTGAGCAGCAGACTCTGCAGGCCATCATCAATGCGCACCACACAAGAGCCATTATTGCCCGCCAGCACTTGAGGCGGCGAGAGTAAGTTAAGGCGCAATCCTTGCCATTGAATCTGCCTTGGGCGGCAATCTTGGCCGCTAAAGCCAGCAACATCTGTGATCACTAAAGCCTTTGGATAAACCTCCATCAAGACAGGCGCACCGCCCGCATGATCGTTATCGCTATGGCTGATAACAATATAATCAATCTCTTGGATGCCTTTGGCTTTTAGGAAGGGCAATATCACCCGCTCCGCATAACTGAAATCATCACCGAAAGCTGCGCCCGTGTCATAGATAAACCCCTTGCCATTCTTTTCAATCACCACGGCTAAACCTTGGCCCACATCGAGTAAATGCATGGTCCATCGATGGGTTTGCACGGGAGACCACAGCGTCATACAAAAAAGTAATGCGGGAATAAACAACAAACTCAATAGGCTTAACCAAGCAATATAGTGTTTATGCTTAGGCACATAGCGCCATAACACACCACCAACGAGCGCGCAGAATCCTAAGGCTAATAGGCTGTCAGAGAGTGCTAACCAATGGGCGGGTAATTGCCGGCTGATGTCGAGCAACTGCGCATAGGGCGATAAACTCCAATCACTGAGACGCAGTACTCCAAGCGAAGAGAGTCCGAAGTGAGATAATCCCAAAGCCGTCCCAAGCCACCAGCAGACAAATCCCGCCATGGCTAAGGGGATCACGACAAAGCTAAACCAAGGCACGGCCAAGATGTTCATCCACAGACTGTGTACGCTCACGCCGCCAAAGAGTGCCGCTTGCAATAATCCAAGCCCGAGACTTAAGCGCCATTGGATAGCCCAAAACTGCATCATCCCTGTGCGTAAACGCGCCCTTCGAGTCGACGCGGGGGTAAATTCCCTTGGTTGGATTTCTAAGGTGTATAAGATGATGCCTAAAGCACAAAACGACAGCCAAAACCCCGCACTTAAACAAGCGAGCGGATCAAGCAGCAATACAATGAACAGGGCGAATAATAAGCGCTCCCACGCCGTAGAAAAGCGCTTTAATAGACTCAACAGCATTAACAGCAGAATCATCACTAATGCACGCTGCGTCGAAATGCCAAAGCCAGCAAGATAGGCATAAAATACGGCGCCTATGCCCGCTGCGACTAAGGCAAGGGTGATATTACGCCGACTCTGATGTGGCACTAAGCGACTTAAGCCAAACAAAAGGCATGTGTAAATCCATGCTGCTATGACCGAAAGATGCAAGCCAGATATCGCCACTAAATGACCCGTACCTGTCTGTCGTAATGCTTGCCAACGCACTTTTGAGATCAACTGCTTATCACCCAAAAGTAAGGCGAGTAGAATATCACCTTGCGGCAAAGAGACTAATTCAGGCGTCAATGTGCTTATCAGCTTGTTACGCAGTGAAGGTGAAAACGCAAGTAACTGCGCCTCTATCACTCGCCCTTTACCGACAACATGTTGGCTGATTAATTGTTTCTGCTCGTTGTAGCCACCTTGATTTAACACGCTAGCAATACGCTTAGGCATCAAGGTAAACTGCCAAACCTGACCGACATCGACTTCTGGCGGATCTTTCCACGTGAGTCGCAATTTTGCATTTGGCCCTAAGATTAAATTTGGTTTAATGACCGATATATCCAAACTTAGCCAGTCGCTGTTTCGACTAACTAGTGATATGATTTCGCCCCTAACCTGTATAGGTTGTTGTAACACTGGAAGATCCTGCCTAGATAATCCTAAGCAAAAACCAGTTAGCCATGCCATTGCAAAGAGTCCACCTGCGCAGACAGGGATTTTTCGGTATAAAATTAACGCCCCAACAACAAGGTAGGGTATATAACTGACTGGCGGCAGCGAAGGCCACAACATCGCTGATAACAAGATGGCACTAAAGCCAAACATGAATCGATTCATAGTGAACTAAGTTAAGACAGCAATTTCAGCCTATGCCAAAAAAATTAATCAAAAGATTTATGCCTAAGCCTGAAACCTTGCGTGAGCATAAACACTTACGCATGTTCGGACGCTTATTACATAATCCCAATTTGTGGGCGCTAAATCGCAAATCCGCCCCTGGCGCATTCGCCGTAGGATTATTTGTCGCCTGGATCCCTATGCCATTTCAGATGGTAGTTGCGGCGGCTTTTGCCATTCTATTTAACGTTAATATTCCCGTTTCTGTCGCATTAGTCTGGATAACCAATCCCTTAACTATGCCAGTGATGTTTTATGGCGCGTATTTGCTCGGCGCTAAGATACTCGGCCATGCGCCGCAAGATTTTGCCTTCGAAGCCAGTTGGCAATGGATTGAAGCCTCCCTTGCCACCATAGGTCCGGCGTTTTTACTGGGATGCCTTGTTCTTGGGGTAATTTTTTCCGCAGTGGGCTATTTGCTGATTAACAATCTGTGGAAATATTCCATTATGTTTAAGTGGCAAAAACGTAAGAATAAATAACCTCTCCTTTCCCACCGCTTATGCTGATGCAGTTTTAGCCGAAGGCTAGTTAACCTAAGTAACAGCATAAGCGGAACAATGACTTAGATTACCCTTCATGGCCTAATGTGCATTGCAATCTATTGGCTTCCCTTGCTTTACATCCTGTCGTTTCAATGTCCGCCACCTCACTCCTTTCACGCTTGAGTTTGTCGCTTTTCATGTAAAATTGCACCATCTGTGCAGACTAAGTTTGCGTCTTAAACAGACGCAGCACGAGGAATACTCATATCGAGATATATACATTCATTTTAATTGCAGCTTAAAATATCCGACAGATTTAGTCAGATACTCAAGAGCCAGTTATGTTGAACATTGATGAGCCCGCACATTTACAACCACGAATCGCCTTATTCAGATTAGGCTTTCGGCCTTTTTTCCTGTTTGCGAGTTTATTCAGTGTATTGGTATTAGGGATCTGGGGAGGATTCCTTTCAGGGTTCAATCTGTTGCCGCAATCCGTTAATCCACTTTGGTGGCATGGTCACGAAATGATTTTCGGATTTGTCTGTGCCGTGGTCGCGGGTTTTTTATTAACTGCGGTGCAAAACTGGACGGGCCAAGCTGGGATTAAAGCTGTTGGGTTGTTGGGGTTATTCAGCCTGTGGTTATTGCCAAGGCTGTTATTGCTAATGCCGCTAGCGATTCCCTTTACACTTATCATGTTTATCGACTTACTATTTTTGCCGCTAACGGCGTTAATACTCGCCCAAGCAGTGATCCGCGTTCGTCAATGGCGAAACTTTGTGTTTATCCCCATTCTCACCTTGCTCACCCTAATGAATGCACTGAGTTACTACGGTGTACTAACAAATCAATTTGAATGGATAAACATAGGCTTATATGGCGCGGTTGTGTTAATCAGCATCATAGTCGCACTCTTAGGCGGCCGAGTGATCCCTTTTTTCACCGAGCGCGCAACCCAATGGCAGCGTAAAAAACCGCTGCCAATGCTCGAATGGCTGAGCTTTATCAGTCTCTTTGGATTAGTCATTAGCTTAATCCTGCAAGAGCAAATATTGCTTCGCAGTATGGCTGGGATTGCGAGTCTGATTTTATTGCTGCGCTGGCATCGCTGGGGCTGGTATTCCTGCTGGCGCGTTCCCTTACTCTGGTCACTGCATCTCAGTTATGTGTGTATTCCACTCGGTTTAGCACTTATTGCTTTTGGACTCCCCTTATCCGTTGGCATGCACGCGATAACGGTTGGCGGTTTAGCGGGAATGATTTTAGCTATGATGGCGCGGGTTTCGTTAGGACATACTGGCCGCACTCTGCAACCGCCAAGCATAATGAAGTATGCCTTTGGATTAATCCTGCTCGCGGCAGTGTTTCGAGTATTGGCAGGAGTTATCCCGCTTTGGTCGGCATCATTATTACTCGCCGCCATTACATCTTGGGTCATCGCCTTTGGCTGTTTCTGTATCAGCTATGGGCCTATGTTGTGCCAAGCCAGAATCGATGGTCGCCCCGGTTAGAACATACTGACACTGAGCTTTGCGCTGCATTTAGGATTAAACATATCTGTGAATTAAGTCACACAGCGGCGGCTAGCTTTTCCCTATAAGCTGATTTTTACTGTTACTATTTATAAAAACATCAAGTAGGGAATGCCCATGCCATTTTATCACCAATATGGTTCTAAGAGCCTTAAAGCCGTAGAACACTTAGTCCTGTTTGTTATCGCTATTGCCACTATCGTCGCGATAGGCCAAGAAATTGTGCATATTGTATCTGTCCGTATGGTCGCACTAGCCGATTTACTCCTGTTATTCATTTTCTTAGAAGTCTTAGCCATGGTGGCGAACTACTACGAATCCGGTAAATTACCCGTGCGTATGCCGCTTTATATTGCGATTGTGGCCTTGGCTCGGTATCTCATTTTAGATATGAAGAGTATGGAAGATTGGCGTATTGCCGCGATATCACTGTCAACGTTAATTTTAGCGGCAACTGTGATCGTCATTCGTTGGGGTCAGTTAAAAATGCCCTATCCTAAAAACCAAGAATACGACAATTAATCAAGCACCTGAGTTGGTGCTATTGAAGGCTTATTCAATGGCGCTTGCTGTCCTCGTTTTAAAACTATTATCAAAGACCTAGCTTTCACATTGGTATTCTGCCAAAAAGCAATTATGCTAGTTTTACTGAGATCAATAATTTACGGGGCAATTGAGTTATGGATGACCATACTACTGGTTTTGAAGAAAAACGCACATCACTGCGAGTGGACATGGAAGCGGAGCGTGTCGCCTTACATTGGGTCGACGCGCAAGGCATGAAGCAATCCGATGAAGGCGTGTGTATTGACTTAGCAAGACGCGGTATTTTATTCGATTATAAACGTCCCTTTGCACTGGGCGAACTCATCGAAGTGACCTTTAATCCCGATACCACACAACAAAATACCGTCAAAGGACAAGTTTGCCGCTGCGCAAAATGCCACGACCAAAGCTACCACATAGCCATGCAACTGCTTTAATTTAACTTAAATTTCGCAGGTTTAATGGGTCTGTTCTACACTCAATGAATTGAACGATTCATGAAGGGGCGTCACTATGATCTTGCTGGTAGGTGGTGAAAAAGGTGGTAGCGGAAAAAGTTGTCTCGCTCAAAATCTTGCCGTTTATATTAAGCAAAAATTTCAAGCAAACGTCCTCATGGTCGATTGTGATCCCCAGCGCACCACTTCAGATTGGATCCAAGCAAGAAATAATGATCCCAGTCTGCCCAGCATTAACTGCATTCAGCTTTATGGTAAAATTCGCAATGATTTACTCAGCCTCAATGAGCGTTTTGATTACGTGATTGTAGACTGTGGTGGTCAGGATAACTTAGCCATGCGCGCAGCCATGTCGGTAGCCACCTATGTTGTCATTCCCCTCAGACCTAAAAGACGCGATCTTAAGACATTACCCCACATGGAAGACATGCTCAGCACTTGTAAGATGGTAAATCCTAAAATGATCGCCACTATAGTGCTAACCCAATGCCCTGCGCTTCCCACACAATTTAAACGTATTTTAGAAGCCAAAGATGTAGTGCAGTCCTTTGGGTTAAGGGTGTTGAATTCTGTCACCTTTTGTCGAAATATTTATGATGACAGTGAAGAAAAAGGCTCCTCTGTGGTTGAAATCGAACCCGATGGTAAAGCAGCCGATGAGATCCGCGCCATAACGGATGAGTTATTCGCCATGCCACCAGAAAATAGCTATGAGCTTAACTGATCTTAAACGTAAGAAACCGAAGCAAATCATCAAGCCGGTTTCTGTCGATGATTTCATTGAAGATGCCAATAACTACGCCTTAGGTAAGGCGAGTTTATTAGCCGCGGCTCAGACTCAAGCGATAGTTAAGGGCTTAGATAAAAAGTCGACTAAGATTTATCGCCACGCTACCTTTACCCTGACAGAGAAGAGTATTGCTCAGCTCGATTCCCTATCGAAATCCACCAGCATTGCAAAATCTCGCTTACTGCGTATTTTGATCCATGAGTTTAGCCAACTCACCCCCGCTCAGCAGGACCAAATTGCCAATAAACGCCACGACGAAACCTAAGTTTCAGGGATTCAAGGAATCAGAGCTTTTAGAATCCTGAGCTCCAAGCTGCCTTAAGCTCAAACTCAAGATAGCTAAACCTCAAGAAATTTGGGAAACTTAGGCTTAAACCTAATACTGGTACTTCTCGCTTAAGCTTCTAAGGTGATAAACCCAATCAGTAAAATCAGTCTCGCTAGGTGTCGAACTATGGTCAAACGATTACCACACTCTGATTACAATCTCGTATTACTGTTACGCTCTCTTATGACTGTTACGCCATCGTCAAAATATGTAGGGCCACAATAGGTTAGTGCTCACACGTTCTCCCAGCGGCCAGTTCAATGCCTTGGGGCGTTTCGTGAAACTTACCTTTACCTATGAGTAACTGAATCAATGCTTCAGCACTAAGATCGGCGGCACTACACGTATGGTATCGAGCCGCAAAGCCAAACTTTTGTCCCATAAGGCATAATAATTCAGGCTTTATAATAGCGGCCCCTTGCGCTACCATCAGCGCCATAACATCATGACCGTGAACAGAATTGGACATATGTCCTCCTAAAGATGCAATTTTATTGTTCTTTATATCCTAACGGTTGAATTTGAACCCTGATCTCGCGCACAGACTTTCTAATTGATACCACTGCGCTGACATCTGTGACGATAATGTGAGCCATTATGTCTTTGATCCTATTATTGACCCAACAGATGTCGCTGTACTTAGTGATCGTTTACTTAGTCAGTAAAACGCCGCTGTTTAAACTGTTTGCCGAAACCTCCCCGCGTCTGCCACATAAGATTTTTATGTATCTGATTTTTTCAAGTTTCTGCATCATGGCCACCTATTTTGGTGAACAAACATCAGGTGCGATTGCAAATACCCGTGCTATGGGCGCTGTGTTAGGTGGATTATTAGGCGGGCCCGTTACTGGTTTTCTAGTAGGACTAACAGGTGGCCTTCACCGCTACAGTATGGGCGGCTTTACGGAAATAGCCTGCGCCATTTCCACCACCTTAGAAGGATTATCCGCAGGGATGATAAGCTTCTACTTAAGACGTGCGGGTAAAAGTGAGCTTATCTACAATCCATTACTCGTTTGCCTAGTGACTTTTTATGCCGAAATGATGCAAATGAGCATCATCTTACTGGTCGCCCGCCCCTTCGATGATGCATGGGAATTAGTGCGCCAAATCGCGCCGCCCATGTTGTTAGTCAATTCAGTGGGAGCGGCACTCTTTATGAGCATGATCCGCGACCAAAAAACCATGTTCGATAAACTCTCCTCCAGTTTTTCAACTAAAGCATTAAAGATAGCCGAACGCAGTGTCGGACTGCTATCAAAAGGATTTAACGAAGAAAGCAGCAGCCGTGTCGCCAAAATCGTCATAGAAGAAACCAATGTGGGCGCAGTAGCCATCACCGACAGGGAAAAACTGTTAGCTTTTATTGGTATAGGTGCCGATCATCATCTGCCTGGCACGCCGATTTCTTCCAAGATCACCTTAGAGGCGATTAATCAAAATAAAGTTATGTTCGCCGATGGCGTTGAAATGCCCTATTCATGTTCTATTTCAAGTAATTGTCGTTTAGGATCGAGTCTGGTGATCCCACTGCGCAGTGATACCGAAGTCATTGGCACCATTAAACTCTACGAGCCGAAAAATAAGCTTTTTTTGAATATTAACCGCACTTTAGGTGAAGGTATTGCCCGTCTGTTATCCAACCAAATACTTTATGGCCGATTTGAGCAACAACAAAATCTGCTGACTCAAGCCGAATTGAAATTACTGCAAGCGCAGGTTAATCCACACTTTCTGTTCAATGCTCTCAATACCATTAGCGCGATTATCAAGCGCGATCCCGATATGTCTAAGCAGTTGCTGCAGCAGTTATCACAATTTTTACGGATCAATTTAAAGCGAACTACAGGCTTAGTGACGCTTGGGGATGAGCTAGATCACATCGCGTCCTATCTCACCATTGAAAAAGCGCGTTTTATTGATAAATTACAAGTCAGTATCGCGATACCTGAATCACTCTACCACTGCAAAGTACCGGCCTTTACCCTGCAGCCGATTATTGAGAATGCGGTAAAGCACGGCACTTCGCACATGATAGAGCAAGGGCAGATCAAAGTGACGGGCAAGCTCGAAAATGATGTGCTGGAATTAGAAGTCACAGACAATGCCGGATTATATCAGCCCGTTGAGGGCTCTGAAGGCCTAGGGATGAACTTAGTGCATAAACGCATTCAAAATATTTTTGGCGAGCAATATGGTGTCACTGTGGAATGCGAAGCCGATGAATTGACTCGTGTCACCATAAGATTACCCATAGAAAACCCTGAGATATCCAATATGGACACCCGCACGTGATCACTTGTTTAATTGTTGATGATGAACTGTTTGCTCGTGAAGAATTAGCCGATCTTTTGGGGCAAGAACACGACATTGAAATTGTTGGTCAATGCGCTAATGCCATTGAGGCGTTGCAAAGCATAGCCAAAGAAAAACCTCAGTTAATTTTTCTCGATATCCAAATGCCGCGCATTTCGGGCATGGAACTTATCGCTATGCTCGACCCTGATAACATGCCGAAAATTGTGTTTGTTACCGCTTACGACGAATTTGCCGTCAAGGCCTTCGACAACCATGCCTTCGATTATTTGCTCAAACCGATAGATGCCGAGAGACTCAGTAAAACCCTCACTCGGGTGCGTAAAAATCTGACGCCTCAAATTATGGATCCCATTACCCCAAAGCGTCTGGAACATATTCCCTGTTACAGCGGCAATAAACTCAAGGTGATTGCCATCCAAGATGTGGAATATGTGTTCAGTGATTTGAGCGGCATCCATGTGGCCAGTACAAAAGGCAAAGTCCATACCCAATTGACCTTAAAAGTGTTTGAAGAAAAAACCCCACTGGTGCGCTGCCATCGGCAGTATTTGATTTCACCTAAGGCGATTGCCGAAATTGAGCTGTTAGACACGGGCGCCGAAGTCACCACCCACTCAGGGGATAAAGTGCCCGTCTCACGGCGTTATCTTAAGAGCCTTAAACAGCTGTTCGGCTTCCAATAACTCAAGCAAAAAGCCATCTTAGCGGGTATTTTTAGTCACAAGATGGCCAACAACACCCGCCGTTAACATACGATTGCAACCACTCAAGCCCACCTATTACCACTCACCCTGCATTTTCGACCACTCATTAAGATTGCGAAGTTTTATATCAACAACTTGTTTACACTCGCCAGAACTCAAATGGGGAGATAACAAAAATGATGTGGTTCCTACTCTGTGTCGGTCTGCTGATCGGCGGCTACTTTATCTATGGCGCCTTTGTCGAGAAAGTCTTCGGCATTAACGCTAATCGTCAAACACCCGCTTTCGCTCAAACTGATGGCGTCGACTTTGTGCCTATGTCTAAGGGTAAAGTCTATTTAATTCAATTATTAAACATCGCAGGCGTAGGCCCAATCTTTGGTCCTATCTTAGGTGCACTCTATGGTCCTGCGGCCATGTTGTGGATTGTGGTTGGCTGTATCTTTGCGGGTGCCGTGCATGACTACTTCTCTGGCATGTTATCAGTGCGCAACGGCGGCCAATCTGTGCCAAACCTTGCGGGTAAATATTTAGGAAAGAGTGCCAAACACTTCATGAACGTGTTTGCTATTGTGCTGTTATTGCTGGTTGGTGTGGTCTTTATCTCTGCGCCTGCAGGTTTACTGGGCAAGCTTACCGGTTGGGACGTCAGTATCTTCGTCGGCATTATCTTCGTCTACTACCTGATCGCAACTGTGGTGCCAGTCGATAAAATTATCGGTCGTTTATACCCCTTCTTTGGCGCTTTACTGTTCTTCATGTCGTTCGGTCTGGCTTTCGCGATTATCCTATCAAGCGAGCACACCTTACTGCCTAACGTACAAGCGGGCGATTTCTTCCAAAACTTAAATCCAAATGACATGCCACTTTGGCCTGCGCTATTCATCACCATCGCCTGTGGCGCGGTATCAGGTTTCCATGCAACGCAATCACCATTAATGGCACGCTGCGTTGAAAACGAAACCAATGGTCGCTTCGTCTTCTTTGGCGCCATGATTGGCGAAGGCATTATTGCACTGCTTTGGTGTGCGATTGCATTATCTTACTTCGGCGGTGTTGAAGGCTTAAGTGCGGGCATGTCAGGTAACCCTGCCAACGTCGTCTATGAGGCTTCTACTGGTCTGTTAGGCGCTGTCGGTGGCTTTATGGCTATCCTAGGTGTAATTATACTGCCGATTACTTCAGGTGATACGGCTTTCCGATCTGCGCGTTTGATTCTGGCTGAATTTTTCAACATGCCACAAATCTCACTGCCAAAACGCTTAGTGTTAGCTCTCCCACTGTTTGTTATCGGCGGTATGTTGACTCAAGTGGATTTTGGTGTCATTTGGCGCTACTTCGGTGTGGCAAACCAAACCACCGCGGTATTAATGCTGTGGACGGCTTCGGCTTACCTGTTACGCCATAACAAACTGCATTGGATTGCGACTATTCCAGCGATGTTTATGACCACAGTGGTCATCACCTTCCTGCTGAACTCGTCAACCTTAGGTGCAGGCTTACCGATGACGGTATCAACCATAGCAGGCGTGGTCACCACCTTAGTGATTACAGCGCTGTTGATTGTTAAAACCAAAGGTAAAGGTGAGATTGATTTACCGGTAGAAACTGAGCTTAAAGAAACAGTCAAAGACTCATAAAACAGTCCGAATGACCAAGCTAAAACAGGCGCTTTATTGCGCCTGTTTTGATCATACTGCTCCACCAATAACTGCAGACTCTGGTGTGAGCGAGCAAGGTATTCAAGCTTGACTCGATACCATTGCACACTGTATCAGGCATACAAAACTGCTATACTCCCGCCATAGCACACTGCAACATGCATAATATGAATCAATCGAATAACCCGCTCCACGGCATTAAACTGGAAACGATCATCACTTACTTAGTCGAGAAATACGGCTGGGAAGAATTAGGTGAGAGAATTAATATCCGCTGTTTTACCCACGATCCCAGCATCAAATCCAGTTTACGTTTTTTAAGAAAAACAGAGTGGGCGCGGGATAAAGTCGAATATCTTTATTTAAGAGCCAACAAATTACCGTTACCGCCACCTAAAGCCGAAGCGAGTCAAACCGCTAAAAAGCCTGCGGCAAAAATCGCGACTAAAAAGCCCACTAAAACCGCTCCTGAAAAGCCGGCTAAAAGCGATAAATCCAGCTCAGATGGCACAGTAAACAGCCATATTTGGGGTAACAATTAATCCTCGCCTCTGCTGCCATAAAACGTAAACAGCCCTAGCATAAGGGCTGTATTGTCGTGATTAACCTGATGCGGATCTATTTTCATTAACCTATTTGTACTCACCTACAGCCTTAATCTATTTGCGGCGAATAGCACTCACTTATCGATTTTGAACCAATAGCTTGCACTCTTTTTAGCTGAACAACCAAAAATTGACTTCAGTTTTCAAATCTATGGCCGATACCGACTGTTATAGTGACTTGAGTATCAACGCAGTTTGCATCAATGGAGTGTTAAATGAACATTAATGGAATAAACAGTAGCGCAACTGGCTCAGCTTTCACCGCCATATCAAGCGCATATATCGCAGCGACACCAGCCACAACACAAACAGCGAATAGTGAGTCCGCTGACTCACAAGATAGCCAAGACACTGTCTCCATTTCTAATGCGGGCCGCGCAGCTTTATCCGCAGATGTGGGCGCAACCTTAAGAGACAAAGCCTCAGCCAAAAAGAATGAAGTCGACAATGCCTCATCAGAAGAACCCATGACGTTAATTGACCAGCAGATCCAAAAAATAAAAGAGCAAATCAAGGCACTCCAAGAAATGTTGGCCAAGCTTGAAAATGATGACTCAGAGACCGCAGATCAGCAACGTAAGATGATCCAAGAGCAAATAATGCAGCTGAGTAGTCAGATAGCAACCTTGACTGAGAAGAAGATGCGCGAAGCCCAAAAAAAGGAATCGGCTTAAATTAAGCGGTGATAATACTGTGCTAAGTTAACCCATGTTCGCAACATCGACATGTTCAAGCGGTTTATATATTCAAGCCGTCTAGTTGACCCTACTTAGATGGGAAAGCTGAACATCAAACGCCAAATGTTCAATCCATCACCACGGCGATAGCTGAATCCAATACGATCAACACCCAGCAATTCGCCCCCAACGGGCTTAGAAAACGCGAGGGAAAAACCAGCCTCATAACTGCCTGAAACTATGGTATCTTGCTCTATCTCGCTGATAAATCTGAGCTCATTGAAATACCAATAACCCACAGCAAAGATCCTTGGTTGCACCTGCAGATCCCACCATTGCCAGCGCGGCGCTAATCCTAAATCAACGCCAGTTTGTAACACCGCAAATTGATCGGCAAACTTGCCATAGTGCTCACTGTACCCAGCGAAACGTAATCTCGACACCCACACCGCATCTTGCCCAGCTAGGGTAAAATCATACAAGCTACTGATCCCAGAGGCGATAATGGCAACGTTATCGTTTTTATCGAAGTTAGTACCAAAACCGATATCTAAATACCCTTCCATTCGAGTGTTCTCGCTAGCCTGCCAGTGGTGCTCAAAACCTGGGGTAATGGTCATAGTACCTATCGACGACGGTAACTCGCCTTCGGTGATATCTTTGGCTAAATAATCAAAAAAGCCGAAGGAGATAGGTAAACGTAACCAAGTCTGGCTTCCGCTATCTTTCTTTAAATCAAAACTTAACGGAATGCTGACCACGGTCGCATTTTGGTTGGCGGCGCGGTAAACCCCTGTGCCGAGATAACTACCAAAGGCATAAACAGAATTGGGATTACTGCTCGACTCTATCGGATTGCTGCCATTGGCATTACTGCTAGGCACATGACTGATAGAAACAGGATCGACAGGCAAGCCAGCATCATTTGCTTGAGACGCAGATGTAAGTGTCGCAGGTGTAAACGTATTGGCGGAGGATGCACTATTGGCGAAAACGGCAGGAACCATGCTCAGAAATACTAAGCAAGTTAACGACAAACATAATGGCAACCGACTGAAAAAATGGCTCAATTGACTTAAACCTTACTCATTTCTGACTCAATCGGTCGACCCATCATAAATACAAAGCTACTTATTTTCATCCATAAAATGATATTCAGACATCATGTGTCCAAGCTCGGTGGATTTGGTTTTTAAGTAGGCTTCGTTGTAACGATTCTTACCAACTTGCAACGGTACGCGCTCAACCACTTCGATGCCAAACTCCTTCATCGCTTTCACTTTACGAGGGTTATTGGTCATCAAACGCACATGCTTCACGCCTATCTGTTCCAGCATAGGTTTGATCATGTCGTATTTACGCATATCGGCTTCGAAGCCCAGTTGCTCGTTGGCTTCAACTGTGTTGGCACCTTTATCTTGCAGCTCGTAGGCGCGGATTTTATTCAACAAACCAATGCCACGGCCTTCTTGGCGCAAATAAAGGATAAAGCCACTGCCCGTTTCTGCAATATTTTGCATCGCCGCTTGTAACTGAAAACCACAGTCACAACGCAAGCTAAATAACGCATCGCCAGTTAAACACTCGGAATGAATTCGACCCAACACAGGTTCATCCGCACTGAGCGTACCGAATGTGAGCGCAACATGCTCTTTGCCTGATTCTGTATCTTCAAAACCATGCATGGCAAACACGCCCCAAGGAGTGGGTAACTTTGACGTCGCGACATATTTTATCGACATACTTAACCTTAACGACAACTCTCATTCCATGAGACGAATAAGATCCCTAGAAACAAACGAGGATTAGGCACTTAGCCTACTAAGCGCACTATTCTAAAGTGTTTTTGAACAATCAAGAAATACTTTAGTGTTTTAATCAACTAAACCAAACATGAATGTCATTTTCGATGGGCAGCACGAAGGAATGGATTAAAACGAAGCTGTGCATAAAGTACTAGGCGCACAAACACGTGATCGACACTCGATCCCGTGTCAGTGACAGCCTAACCCACATTAAAATTTTGCGGGCGCGTATCCAGTGACTTCCTTTAGCCCCATTTCACGGCCGATAGCCGTCATAGGGTGGATCACCACAAGACCTTTGACAGACTTTTTCAGTTTGCCCATGTCCGCTTGTTCTTCTTTAGTCAAAGCGCGATGGAAAGGCAAACCTTTGATATCTGAACCTTGCTTATTCAATAAGCGGGTTTGTTGGCCTTTCACACTGCCAATTTGCTTAGTGACTGCAGCGATTTCGCGCTTGAACTGGGCAATAATGACGTCATCGCCTCTTTGTTCAGCCGCAGCAAGTTTACGACGAAATTTATCTAATTTATCGTTAAGCTGCTGCAGTTCTTGCTTTAAATTCATTCTGTTACCTTAAATTACCTAAGTTAGCCACAGTAAAATCTTAGCCTGATTATGCTAGCGTCTGTGTCAAGGCCTGAGATTATAGCAGCAAGTTACAGATCCTCGTTACCGCTTTTATAACAAACGAATGATCTGATTGCTGCTACCGCGAAATACGAGACTTGGATCGGCAAGACTTTGTTCAAATTTCCCATCCACCAGCACATCAATATAGGCCAACACGGCGCGCTGTTCATCACTCAACTCATCAAGCACATAACCCGTCCACAGCCAAATATCCTTCCCCTTACACTCAGCCTTCACTCGTTTGACGAGCGCCAAAATGGCACTAAGATTGACAGGCAATAAAGGATCGCCCCCCGAGAGCGACAAACCACGGCGTACAATTCGCTTGTCATTGAGATCGGCAATCATCCTATCTTCCATCGTCTTATCAAACACATGCCCAGAACGGGGATCCCAAGTACTTTGATTGTAACAACCGCGGCACTGGTGCTCGCAGCCAGAGACAAACAAGGTCGCACGGGTACCAGGGCCATTGACCACATCTATAGGGAAATATTGATGGTAATTCATTGATAGTACTTCATAGTGCATTTCATCTTTTAACATTGGGACTTATCCCATGGCACTATTTGATTTGATGCCACGTGATGCAACGGAATAAGTCTAACAAGCAGAATAAAATATTTGTGTTACAAGTGTTTGATCCTACGTTTTACTTCTTCCTGTTTACCATAATTAAAGGGCCGCGCATCTGGGCTGCCTAAGTAACCGCACACTCGGCGCGTCACTGACACCCGACTTGGCTCATGGTTACCGCACTTAGGGCAAGTGAACCCTTTACTGGTACAGCTAAATTCGCCAGTAAAGCCACAGTCGTAGCATTCATCAATTGGCGTGTTAGTGCCATAGTAAGGCACGCGGCTATAACTATAATCCCACACGTTTTCCAGCGCTTCGAGGTTATGCTGCATGTTGGGATATTCGCCATAACAAATAAAGCCGCCGTTGGCGATTGCGGGATATGGCTGTTCAAAATCAATTTTATCGTAAGGATTTACACTTTTTTCCACATCAAGGTGGAAACTATTTGTGTAATAGCCCTTGTCCGTCACCCCTGTGACTAAGCCAAATTGCTTCGCATCCAGTTTACAAAAACGGCTGCAGAGACTCTCACTTGGCGTGCTATACAGACTAAAGCCATAACCTGTTTCAGCCTTCCACGCATCCGTGGCGGCTTTAAGATAGGCAACAATAGCGACGGCTTTGTCCCTTAATTGTGCATCGTCAAATACATGGGTTTGGGTGCCATAGAGTGCATTCATGGTTTCATGCAGGCCAATGTAACCGAGTGAAATCGACGCGCGACCATTTTTAAAAATTTGAGAAACATCATCATCGGCGCGCAAGCGCACACCACAGGCGCCTTCCATATAGAGGATTGGTGCCACGCGGGCTTTAACGCCATTGAGTCGCTCAATGCGAGTATCCAACGCTTTGCGAGCTAAGACTAGTCTGTCATCTAAAAGACGATAAAATTCCGCTTCATCACCCTTGGCTTCTAAAGCAATCCGCGGCAAGTTTAAGCTCACTACCCCGAGATTATTACGTCCTTCATGCATGAGTTCGCCATTTTCCTCGTAGGTGCCTAAAAAGCTGCGGCAGCCCATTGGGGTTTTAAATGAACCTGTGACTTTCTCGACTTGCTCGTAATTGAGAATGTCGGGATACATGCGCATAGTCGCGCACTTGAGCGCCATCTGTTTGACATCGTAATTGCAATCGCCAGTCTTGTGATTAATGCCATCACGAATCGCAAACACTAACTTAGGAAAAACTGCCGTCTTACGATTTTTACCCAATCCCGCCATCCGTACTTTCAGCATAGATTGCTGAATTAAGCGGGATTCCCACGAGGTGCCTAACCCAAAGCCAAAGGTCACGAATGGTGTTTGGCCGTTGGCGGTATGCAAGGTATTAACCTCATACTCCAAAGACTGAAATGCATCGTGACATTCTTTTTCAGTTTGCGCCGTGGCAAAAGCTTTGGCGTCGGTGATCTTCCAATTCAAGGCGATTTGGTAGTGCTTGTCGTAGCTCTTAGCGACAAATGGCGCCAACACTTCGTCGATACGATTAATGGTCGTGCCGCCATAAATATGGCTCGCCACTTGGGCAATGATCTGCGCGGTGACGGCTGTCGCCGTTGAAATAGACTTAGGGGTTTCGATTTCGGCATTACCCATTTTAAAACCATGGGTTAACATGCCCGCCAAATCAATCAGCATGCAGTTAAACATCGGGAAAAACGGTGAGTAATCTAAGTCGTGGTAGTGGATCTCGCCCGCTTCATGGGCAGCAACCACATCCTTTGGCAAGATATGACTCTTGGCATAATGTTTGGCGACTATACCTGCGAGCAAATCCCGCTGAGTTGGGATAACTTTCGAATCTTTATTGGCATTTTCATTGAGTAACGCCGCATTGCTTTGCTCGACTAAACCACGGATTTCGAGGTTTAATTTACTGGTCGCTTCACGGCACACATCTCGGTCGTGACGGTATTCGATATACACCCGCGCTAATGATTTGTACGGCCCTTCCATCAGTAAATTCTCAACCGCATCCTGCAGATGATGGATATCGACTTCGGTTAAGGTCGCGACGCTTTGACTGATACACGCTGCCACTGTCGCTGCATAGTCGCCATCCTCTATTCCAACTGAGTTTGCAGCGGCATTCACTGCATCCCTTATCCTTGTTTCATCAAAAGGTGTGCGGCAACCATCACGCTTAATTACGACTGGCATTGTTCAGTTCCTCTCCATCTCGCCTAAAAATTAACACTACATCTAGTGATTTTAAAAGCATAAAACACAATATGTAGAGCATTAAGCTACAGCGACGGTGAGGCGTCCATGATCCAGATCATAGTTTTTAGGATGAAATAAAAGAACAAACCAGAACTGCAGCTAGGCCCAATTATCTGAAAATTGCGCCTTGACCTGCTGATTAAACCCAGCTAGTTGATGCCTGAAATCAGTGATGATCAAGCACCATAACTCAAGATTAACGTTTAGCGAGTGCGAGATAACTACTGAGTTGGCCCGATGCCGACTGATGCGAGCCCATAGAAGAAGCGAGTTGCATCATAGATTTAAGCCCCTGCCATTGCTGCTTTTGGGTATCCGTTAGTGGTGGCTCGGAGTTTAAATAATCCGTTAACTGGCCAAGGACTTTGGTGGCTTTTTGAGCGAGCACCGGCGACTGAGCATCATCCATATTGGTCAAAACGTTTTTCGCATCGACCAAGGTATTGATAAGGGGGTTGTTCGATGATTTTTTGGCTAATGATTTGAGCTCATCATCTAAGAAATCTTGCAGCGACTGCTTACTCGGCGTGGTTGTGCTCGGAACTGTAATACCGTTTTTTGATAAACGGTCGAGTTGCACGTCCGATAAAATGCCGTCTTTTTGTAAACGTGACACTAATGCGGGAATATCGGCGACACCAAATTTTCCATCGGCAAAAAAATCCTTCGCCATCGACTGAATTTTCTGTGCACGTTGCGCCCGTGGCGACAGCGCTATCTCATCGGCTTTACCCGCGTCGGGTTTAGCGGCATCCGTCTGAGTTTTCTTGGTCTCAGTGGTCGCATCGGTTTTAGCCGTACTCGTCTTTTGGCTATTGGCACCATAGGCATCGGCGATGCTGGTATTGCTGCGATTAAGATTGAAGGCGTTTAAAATAGAATTCATCGTCAAAAATTCGGCGTCTAAGACTCAATGACGGTTTTAAAGCAAAAACTAAGCCAATCAAGTATTAATCTGTGCAGAGCCTGAATTCTCGGGTAGCAAACAGCACCAGTAGCTTTATCTCTAGGACTGTAAATCTTCAATAAGGGCAAGACATTGCCGCCTCAACAAATCGAGTGCCTCTGCATCCATTTGTACTTTATTCAGCAAAGTTTGCTTTAAGGCTAGGGCTTCATACTTAATCGCCTCTCCCTGAGCCGTCAGAGTGATCAATTTTTTCCGCTCATCTTCAACGCAGGCCAAACGCGTGATCAAGCCTTTTACCTCTAACCGCTTGACGATTGGCGTTAGGGTTCCCATATCGAGTTTAGTCGCCATTGATAGCTGTGTTTGGCTACAGCCATTTTGACGCCACAGGGTTTGCATCACCAGATATTGAGGGAAAGTTAACTCGTATGCCTCGAGTAAAGGCCGATAAGCGCGCACTAAGGCATTACTGGCAGAATATAGCGCGAAGCACACATTGTCAGATAAACACAGTGCATCACTTGGCGCTAGGCTTTGTGGCTCTGGGTTTAGAAGCTCTGGATTTTGACTCTGATCTGTAGATCCAAGCTCTGGGTGAGATAAACAATTTTGCACGTATAAGCGCCTGTCATTCAAACATAGCGCTATCTTATCCGATCAGCCCCATCGCATCTAGTTTGCGCGCAAAGTATTTGCATTGTGTCATGAAGCCACGTACAGTTGACGCAGTTAGTTTGCGCACAAACAAAAGGTTAATTTTCTATGAATAGCACTATTACCGAAACCCGTGAAACCCGTGAAATCCATTTAGCCAGTCGCCCTGAAGGCATGCCTACGGCAGAAAACTTTGCTTTAGTAAATAATCCCTTAGCACCGCTCGCCGATGGGCAAGTGTTGATAAAAAACCTGTGGATGTCGGTCGACCCTTATATGCGCGGCCGCATGGTAGATCGTAAGAGTTATGTTCCGCCCTTCGCCTTGAATCAAGTCTTAGAAGGCGGCGCGATTGGTGAAGTTATCGCGTCTAAAAACAGTGATTTCCCAGTAGGCACTAAAGTCAGCAGCATGTTAGGTTGGCGCGAGCACGCTGTCACTGACACTGCTGGATTGACCGCTCTGCCGCAAACCGAATTAGACAGTTCACATTTCCTCGGCGTGCTGGGTATGCCGGGCATGACAGCGTGGACGGGACTGACTCGCATCGCAGATTTAAAAGCGGGTGAAACCCTGTTTGTTTCAGCCGCATCAGGCGCCGTCGGCAGTGTTGCTTGCCAGATTGGTAAACTGATGGGTGCTCGCGTAATCGCCTCTGTGGGTTCAGACGAAAAAGCGGAATTGCTGCGAAGCTATGGTGTTGATGCCATCATCAATTACAAAACCTGTGGCAATCTCACCCAAGCGCTCACAAAAGCCGCGCCAGAAGGGATTGATGTGTACTTTGAAAACGTCGGTGGCGAGCATTTAGCCGCAGCGCTGAGCAATATGAAAGATCATGGTCGTATCGCCGTTTGCGGTATGATTTCGCAGTACAACGACACTGCGCCAACACCCGGTCCAGACAACTTGGCCCTGATAGTGATGCGTAAACTTAAGTTAGAAGGTTTTATCGTATCCGAACATTGGGCGCATTATCCTGAATTTGCCGCTAAAATGGCTCAATGGTTAGCTGAAGGTAAAATCAAAGCTGAACAAACCATTTATCAAGGGCTTGAACAAGCACCTGATGCCTTTATCGGTCTGTTTGAAGGTAAGAATCGCGGTAAAATGTTGGTGAAATTAGCGTAACTCGCCATCAAAGCGACATAAATGCTCAGTTTTAGATAGCAAGACTCAGTTTTAGATAGCAAAAAGTCGGTATAACGCGAGTTGTACCGACTTTTTCTATTTGATTGTCAACTGTTTATCTTTTAACGGATTAGCCCTTCCACATCGCAGCTTCAATCAAGTGGGCCACCTTTTCAACGGCAGCCTCGCCAGCGGCAATCGCCTCATCGGCACGGTGAAACTCCATAGTGCCGATATTGCCGACCTCAGGCACAATACAAATATCTGGCGGATCGCCCATCAAGCGCGCCCGTTTATGTCTTTGCTCTAAAATGCCCATAGATTGCGACATTACAGCAATCATGCCAGGATTCGATTTAGTGCCAAGTGAAAACTTATCGGTCAGATTGCTGACATAATCTCGGCCACGGGCAAACAAATCCATAAATCCAGTATCTTGTCGCGCAGGCATATCCATTTCAGCTTCAACGTTTTTTTGGCTCGTCATGCTCACCGGCAATACTTGGATGCGACCAGAATGATAACCATATAAATCCACGGCTATCACCACATCAACGCCCATGGCACGGCTGACAGAAACAGGCACTGGATTCACCACAGCACCATCGACAAGCCAGCGGTCACCTTGTCTCACGGGCGCCAAAATCCCCGGCATAGAGCAAGAAGCTCGCACCGCTTGACGTAAATCCCCTTCTGTAAACCAAATCTCCTGCCCGGAGTACAAGTCGGTCGCAACCGCAGCAAAGGGACGATTGAGGTTCTCAATATTCACATCCCCGATTCGAGCCTGTAGTACATCAAATACCTTATCACCGCCGATAAGGCCGCCTTTACGCCATCGAATGTCCATCAAGCCAAGTACGTCCCAGCTCGAGAAACTCCGAACCCATTCTTCTAATTCAGGTAAATGGTCATGGGCGTACGCGGCGCCCACTAAAGCGCCCACCGAACATCCCGCAACTTTATCGGGTTTGATCCCCATGGCGGCAAGACCATTCAACACGCCAATGTGCGCCCAACCTTTCGCAGCGCCACTGCCCAAGGCAATACCAACCGAAGGGGTTGTTCCGTTAGCCATAAATCATTCTCCTGTTACTCAATCCACTACACGATAACGTAAAATCCTTTCATATCCACTGTCAATTGGTGAAACCAAGGCAATTAAGTACTTGTAACATCGATGTAAACAAATGCAGGCAACTAAGTGTAAATGACACACTTTCGCGATAAATCCATGCGTGAAGCAGAGATAATCATCGATGTGGATAGCTGAGTTAGGGCGATTAAGGCTATAATCTGCCCTTACTAAGATTTAGGGGATATACCTTTGCAATTTACCGATTTTTCTCTGGACCAGCGTCTGCTTCAAAGCATAAAACATATGGGGATCACAGAACCCACCGCCATCCAGGAACAAGCACTGCCTATCGCATTGGCAGGTAAAGATTTAATGGCGTCATCAAAAACTGGCTCAGGTAAAACCTTAGCGTTTTTGTTACCCGCATTGCAAAGAGTCATTTCTACCCGCTCACTGTCTAAACGCGATCCTAGAGTATTGATTTTATTACCGACCCGCGAACTAGCACATCAAGTGTATAGTCAGCTTCGCTTGCTGGTCGCCAACACCCAATACAAGGCCATCAGCGTTCTGGGCGGTGAAAACTTTAACGATCAAGCTAAAGCCCTAGCGAAAGAACCGCATTTTATTGTCGCGACGCCGGGCCGTATCGCCGATCATTTAGAGCAAAAACATTTATTCCTGAATGGGTTAGAGTTACTCGTGCTCGATGAAGCCGACCGCATGTTAGATTTAGGCTTTGCCCCGCAGTTAAAAGCCATCAACGATGCTGCCGATCATAAACGTCGTCAAACGCTGATGTTTTCTGCCACGTTAGATCATGACGAAATCAATGATATCGCGGCAACGCTGCTAAAAAATCCAGCGCACGTGGCGATTGGCGCGGCTCACTCTGAGCATAACGACATTCACCAACGCATCTTCTTATGTGACCACTTAGACCATAAAGAAGCGTTATTAGCCCGTTTACTTAAAGATGAAACCCACAAGCAAGTGATCATCTTTACTGCGACGCGCCCAGATACAGAACGCTTAGCCGCTAAATTAATTGAGCAAGGTTTTGCAACCGCCGCACTCAGCGGTGATTTAAAGCAAGCCGCACGAAACCAAATCATGGACCAATTTGCCCGTGGCCAACAACAAGTCCTAGTGACAACCGATGTTGCCTCTCGTGGTTTGGATTTGCTCAATGTGTCTTTGGTCGTCAACTTCGACATGCCTAAATTTGCCGAAGAATACGTGCATCGTATCGGTCGTACTGGCCGTGCTGGCGCGAAAGGTGATGCGATATCGCTCGTCGGACCTAAAGATTGGGACAACTTTAAGAAAGTCCAAGTGTTCCTTAGAAAGACCTTTGAGATCAGTACTATTCCAGGTCTAGAAGCTAAATTTAGTGGTCTAAAAAGCAAAGCCAAACAGACACCAGCAAAACATGTTGCTAAAGCCGAGCTTGCTAAAGGTAAGAGCAAAAGAACTAAAGCAGCCACACCGGCGCCTTCACGGGATAAGCGTTTTATCACGGGCGTGGACATTGGCGATGCACCAATGCGTAAAAAGCCTGCTGCGGCGAAATTGCTGCAAGACAATGATACAGAAGAAGTTTAGAAAGAATTAAAGCATACATGCCGGTGGATTTAACATCAGATTTTATTTCTGATACACAACACATTGGCTGATCGAATACTGGGAATTGACGCACTAAGCGCATCAGTCTGTCGCCAAGCGAATCAAAAGCGCAGGGTAAACACTGATCCTCACGTCATTTCCAGCTACAATAGCGCTATTATCGATATTTTGAAGGTGTAACATGAGAGTTTGTGGTGTTGAATTAAAAGGTGGCGAAGCCATTATCAGTTTATTGAGCTATGAAGGTGAAACCTTCAATGTGCCAGAATGCCGTAAGGTGTCTTTCACCGTTTCCCAATCTGCTACCACAGAAGCCATTCGTGAGTTTCACTTCGCTTTTCATAAGCTTATGCAAGATTATCGCGTTGATGAAGTTGTCATCATTGAACGTGAACAAAAAGGTAAATTGGCGGGCTCAGCCACAAGTTTTAAACTTGAAGCCGCGATTCAATTAGGTGAATTACCTGTCAGCTTACTGTCTCCTGTCACTATCAAAGAGCAAAACAAGCGCAATCCACCGCAGGTTGATTTCGATAGTTTAGATCTTAAAAAAGTGCAGCAGTTAGCTTTCGAAGCCGCTTACGCCCAGCAAAATCGCCGTATTTTCGGCAAAGTTTAAGTAATGCGATGACTCAGGCTCCGAAGTCATTCGGAGCCAAATGCCCTATGAATCCATTAAAATACTTAAGCGGTTACAGCCCAGATATCCAACAGCAGGTACAGCAACATCTTGATGCTGGCACATTACCTAAGCTACTGTTGAAACGTCATCCTGTCATACATAGCGTTCGCAGCGATAAAGCGCTGTACGACTACACCCAAGCGATTAAAAACCAATTTTTACGCCAGTCGTCCCCGCTCTCAAAAGTGATCTTTGATGACAAAATTAACATTAGTCATCATGCACTTGGCTTACATTCCTACGTCGCGCGAGTTCAAGGCAATAAAATCAAAGCTAAGAACGAAATTCGCATCTCTTCACGTTTGAAGCGTGTACCAGAGCCTTTATTACGTATGGTCGTTGTACACGAATTAGCCCATTTAAAAGAAAAAGATCACAACAAGGCTTTCTATAATTTGTGTACTCATATGGAGCCGGATTATCACCAGTTTGAATTTGATTTACGCTTATTATTGACCTGTATCGACGCCAACATATCCCCTTATTGCGCAGATAAAGCCAACACTTGACCTTAGTATATTTTTCACCCACAACTTGACTGATAATAGTTTTCATTTAGAATATTGAAGTATCTCACGCTGCAGAATTCAGTAACGACAATGACGAAACAGAATATCGATAAACTTTTGAGCAAGTGGTGTAAAAAACAAGCTAAAAAGTTACTCAAAACACAGGCAAGATCTGTTTCAAGTTCAGGAAAAGCGATTCCATCCTTATCTCATCTGAACACCCTGACTGATAAATCTTTGACTAATAAAAAAGCTCAGCGCAAACACCTCACCAAATTACTCACGAAGCACATTTCACAACAAGAATTTGCCCATAGCAATAAATCCGCACTCAAGAAACAGTTAAAACTAGCGAAGGCTACGTTTATTGCTGCTAATGATGCGACATTTTCATCGACTATGATTACTCGGCTCACTCCTTTACCCACAGAACACAGCTTTGCATTACGTCCTTTTAAAAAGTCTCCCTGCGGTGGCTGTCCCGCTCTAAAAGGTAAACTGTGCAAGTGTGCATTAAAAGTGATGCAAAGACGCCAAGCAAGCTGATAGACGCTATTTAACGCTACGTATTTAGTTCTGTTCAGTCCCTAATAAAGCGTGCTAGTTAGCTTTAAAGGTCATCAGCTGCCAAATTGAGTCTCTTAACTGTCAAAAGAATAACTCGCTATAACACCCTAACTGAAGCTCACCACATCAGCTCTATTTATCCCCTTCTGTGTATATCGTTAGTACTGCGGATCGAATAAATTTAAAGCTTCCTTACAACTTGTAAGAATACTTGTGATAGCAGAAAAACATCTACAACAAGAAGAATGATGGAAACAAAAATGCCGATGAAATTTGCATTTCATCGGCATTAATAAAATCTTTAAACGCTTACTCAGACTTGACGAGATTAACTCTATTAGCCAAGGTTCATCATAGCTTCACGACTCTTCACCATATTGGTAAATGTGCGTAAGTCTTGATTCGCTAATTTGCTAGACATAGGGATATCCGCTTTCAACGGGTCAACAGGTTTACCATTGATATGGAATTCATAATGTAAGTGTGGACCCGTTGAACGACCAGTATTACCTGATAAAGCAATCACTTGGCCTCGTGTCACTCGTTGACCTTTACGCACAAGCGCCTTAGATAAATGCAGGTAACGGGTGCGGTACTTACCACCGTGGTCAATCACAATATACTTACCAGCGAACTGGTGATCAGTCACTAAACTAACAACACCATCACCAGGAGCTATCACTTTAGTCCCGATAGGCACTGAAAAGTCGGTTCCGTTATGGGGTGAAATACGGCCAGTAATAGGATGCTTACGATATGGATTAAAACGGGAACTCATGCGAGGTTGTTTAGCTAATGGATAACGCTGGAACGCACGTACTAAACTCTGGCCCTTGGCATCGTAATAACTGCCATCAGTATATTGAAATGCACTAATTTCAGAACGACCAGTTTTAATACTCACGCCTAAAATTTGGCTACTGCCCGTCGCTTCACCTTCAACATATTGATCATTTACCAAAACAGAGAATTTATCGCCAACGCGTAAATCACGGGCGAAATTCAATTTTTCTTTGAGTAAATCTTCAATCCGCTGAATGTCTGCCGCAGCTAAACCCATTTTTTGTGCAGAGACGTAGAATGAGCCTTTAATATCGCCAGATATAATACGATTTTGCCAAACGCCTTCAACGTTGACTTCTTCAACATTAAAACTGCCGTCTTCATAACGTGTAAACACCACTTGGCGAGCGGCGTTAAAATAAAGTTCTAATTTCTGTAATTGGCCTTCGTTATCGAGCCAAAATTGCATTCTGTTACCAGGCAATAAGGTATCAAGTGCCAAAATATTTAAATCAGCTTCTAACACCTTATACATGGTCTGCTGATCAACACCCGCTTTCGAAAATAACCCACTTAAGGTATCACCAGAAACGATAATTCGCTCAAACTGTGGAGCGTTATTAATAAGGGTTGCTTGATCTTGGACTTCAGGTTCAGAAACTTGGGGGAGAATATTTTCAATATCGAGGACAACAGGGATACGCTGAGCAGTTGGCACAACATGACCATTATTCGGCATTAACATAGCAGCGCCAATCAACAAACCACCCATTAATAGAATGTTTTTTTGGGTCGATGATAAGTTCTGCAAACGGGTTTGCGATAAGTTGATAAAGTTGGGTTTGCCTGTCTGCAACGCTTTTCACCTTTCGTTAACTTTGCGTTTTATTTTTGAACCAGTCCCTATGAGGGAAGCCCGAATTTTTTCCAACTTATCCCAAAAATCCCATTATGACAAATGCTATTTCGTACTTTTACCTGACTATTAACAAGAAACATGCGCCAGTTGGCATTTTCAACTCAGTTTGCGCACATTATCGTAATGTTAAACACGCAAGAGTCACAATAAATAACATATACAAAACAGCAGGTTATTTATTGGACTCAGAGAGAACGAGCGACTAAGGCAAAACTATCGTCATTTCGCTCCCATGTGAGGTTTTATTGATGTCGATGCGAGTATTTATCTGCTCTTTCATCTCAGAAACGTGCGAGATCACCCCTATCATGCGGCCCGAAGACTGCAGATCCATCAAGGTTCGAATCGCCAATTCCAATGAATCTTGGTCTAAACTGCCAAAGCCTTCATCGATAAATAAAGTGTCGAGTTTGATCCCCCCAGCATAAGCTTGCACCACATCGGATAGCCCTAACGCCATGGACAAGGCCGCCATAAAACTTTCGCCGCCGCTTAAGGTTGCCACAGGGCGCACTTTTGAGGTGTAGGCATCTTCCACTTCTAACTCGAGCCCAGACGCCTTGTTGCCCTTTGCTCTATCTTCCTTGCGCAGCAAGCGATAACGTCCCTTACTCATCAGATGCAGCCTATGGCTCGCTTCGAGTAACACATCGTCGAGCAGTACGCTTAATACAAAACGCTGCAAACTGATCTTATTGCCTGTTTTCCCATTCGCCACATCGGCAAGCGTGCCGATAACTGCATATTCATCGTCTAACGCCTTAGCTTTCGTATCTGCAATACTCAGCTGGGTTTGAGTTTGGGTCAGTAGTACTGTGCGAGTGTGAAGTAACTGCCATACCTGCTCTGCTGCGTGTAATGCTTGCTGCACCGACTCAAGCTCGGCAGCGAGCTTAATGCTATCGGGTGGTACTTTATCTTTGAGCTTCAGCGCTAACTGCTCGCACTGCGCCTTGGTCAAAGCACTGCGCTGCTGGTAAGCCTCAATCTCGCTGGCTAATGCATGCAGTTGATCTTCATCCAGCATGGCCGCAAATAAGGCCTGTTGGTCGGTAAATCCCGCTGCGACTAATTGCTGATTGAGTTGCTGCTGGGCACGCGTTTGCTGAGCTAATGCCGCCTCAGCGGTATTTTCGGCACCATTCAATGCAGCTTTAGCTGCAACAAAGGTTTGCCCTGTTTGTTGCTGAAGCGCCCTCACGTCAGCAATCTGCTGTTTAATCTGGCTTATCTGTTGCTGGTTTTGCGTGATTGCTGCGGTTAATGCCTCAAGCGTTGCAAGCGCAGGTGGGACGCTTTGCTGCATGTGCGCCAACTGCCCCTGCAATAAATCCACTTTAGATTGCAGCGCACTATCGTGTGTTTGTCCTTGCTCCAGCTTTTGTTGCAGATGCGTTTCCTGCGCGTGCAACAAGACAATTTCTTGCTGTAACTGCTGCAAATCTTGATGAGCTTGCTCAGCTTGCGTGAGTGAGAAAGCATATTGCGACAAGGTATGCGCATGTTCATCTTGAGAAATATCAACCGCTGTGCCCAATTGGGCCGCGAGATCTTGCGCTTGTTGCTGCAAGGTTTCTAACTGTGTCTGTAATCCGCGGTATTCCGCTCTGGCTTTGCTCAGGATATCTTGGGCCGTCGTTTCAGCGTCTTGGGCCAATTGCAGCGCTTCATCACTTGGGAGCGGCTCTTGGCTCTGTGCTGGCTGTGGATGCGTTTGGCTGCCACAGACGGGGCAAGGTTCATCTTGCTGTAATTGCCGCGCTAAAATGGCTGCCTGTCCTTGGTGCCAAGTCAATAATAGGGCTTTATGCGCAACCTGTGCTTGCTGATGCTCAGCATTGAGTTGTTGCCCTTGCGCTTTCGCATTGGCAAGTTTTGCCTGTGTCGACGATACCCTTGCCGCCACTTGTTGCCATTGCTGATAAGTCGACAATAACTGCTGTTGCTGCTGGTGCGCCTGTTGCAATGAGAGGCGAGTGTCGCTATTGGCCTGCAATGGTGGCAAAGCCGATTCCAGTTCACGGCGTTTTTGAGTCACTGCGGTTAACTCATTTTTACTGATCTGAAGCTGTGCTTTAGCCCTAACTAACTGCGCTTGCTCTTGCTCGAGGGTTTTATTGAGTCTATCCAGCTCCCTAAGCTGCGGCCCTAGCGCATTCAGTTGCTGTTTGGCTTGTTCCAGTTCCAGTAGCGACGCTTCCGATACGGGCAAGTCTTGCGCTTTGAGCTCGGCATCATCAAAGGCTTGCTTGGCCTGAGTCAGTGCCATTTGCGTATTGCTAAAGGCGAGATTGGCGGCTTTTGCTTCTTGTTCACGGGCTAAAAACACCTCAACCATAGGCGCTAAACGCTGCGCTTGTTTGGCTAAGTTCAGCTTATGGGTTTGTGCGACTATGCTTTCTTGCTGCGCCTCGAGCGTGGCAGCGGTTTGAGTTAAAATATCAAACTGCGCAAATTCAGCCAGTAGATGCTGAGCGGCATCGCTGGTTTTAATGATTAATTGTTGCTGCTGTAATGCCTGTTCCTTAGCACTTTGAGCGAGCGCAAGTTCAGGTGTGAGCTTGGCTAATTCATTGCTAAGCTCGTCATCGGATGCTAGGCCAGCACTTTGTAAAATACCATCGCGGCGGCTGCGTTGTTCTTTCACTAAGCCGCTAATATCGGCAGCCTTATTTTTTAAGGTATCTTCAATCCGGCGATAAATATGCGTTTGAAATAACTGACTAAATATCTGCTCGCGCGCCTTAGAATCCGCCATTAACAATTCGCGAAACTTACCCTGAGGTAATACCATCACTTGGCGAAACTGCTCCACATCGAGCCCAGTCAAAGCTTCAATCTCAGCGGTGGCCTCGGACACTTTACTGGCAACTAATAAGCTTTCATTGCCATCGGCGTCAATTTTAAAGAGCTGCGCTTCAGGCTTTTGCACTGTCGAGCCGTCACCGCTTTTCTTAACTCTTTCTTGCTCTGGCACCCGGCGAATACGATAGCTGTTACTGCCGAGCTGAAAACTGAAAGTGACTTCTGTTAGTAAACTATCGTCGGCCATATCGCAGCGCATTTGGCTACCTTCACGCTCATTACCTGTGGTTTTGCCATAAAGCGCAAAACAAATGCCATCGAGCAAGGTCGTCTTGCCCGCGCCTGTGGGCCCGTTGATAAGAAATAACGGATTGGTTCCAAGAGCTGTAAAATCAAGTGCCTGAGTCGATGCAAAGGGGCCGAAGGCTGACATTGAAAGGCTAAGGGGTCTCATGCTTGGCGCTCCTCATTGTGCAGCTTAGTCAGGAGGTCATCCATCACGGCTTGCTGTGCCTGCGTCAATGACTCGCCAGACACCTGGGAGAAAAAGTCACAAAACATGTCCATCTCGCCTTTTTTGATATGATCCCGGCTCAAAGCAACTTGCTGCTGCCCCGCCATCAGGCCTGTCCGCTCTAAATGCAGCACATTAGGGTAGACGGCCCTAAGTTTACCCATAGCGTCTAAAATCGCATGTTTATCGAGGAGCCTGACCATAAGGTAATCCTCACGTTTTGCATCCGTTTTACCTTGGGCGAGTAAAGTGTCTAACTCCCCTTCTAAGATGCGAACATCACGCATCGACGTTAACGGCAATAAACGGATATCAATCGGCGTTTGCGTGCCCAGTTCGACTAAGGTCACCGACTTGTGTTGATGTTGTTCACTAAAGGAATACTTCAAAATCGATCCTGAGTAGCGCACATGCTCGGCGCCTTTGTATTGCGGTCCGTGTAAATGTCCAAGGGCGACATAATCAAACTCAGTGAAGAGCTTTGGCGATATTTTATCGGCGCCACCAATACTGAGCGGCCGTTCTGATTCTGATTCGCTGCCACCATCCAAAAAGCAATGGCTTATCACCACCTTGGGTAAGCCTTGGCTATCGTGCTGACGCACTTTTTCCAGCAACACATCCATGGCCATTTCGTGACTCGATGCCTCACACTCAAACACTTGGCGAACTGTTGCAGGTTCAGCGTAAGGCAAGGGATAAAAAACCACATCACCGCTTGTACTCGACAAAGTAATAGGATGAATGTCAGCACTCAAGGGACCAATAATATGTAACCCACTTGCCGCCATTTGTTTTGCCGCAAACCCTAAGCGCTCGTGGCCATCGTGGTTACCGGCAATCATAATCACTTGCAGGCCTAAATCTTGTACTAAGCGGTTGAGCACATCATCTAACAGCGCAACCGCGTTTGCTGGCGGAATCGATCTGTCATAAATATCCCCCGCCACAATCACAGCATCCACCTTATGCTCATCTGCTAATGCAATAATTTGCTCGAGCACAAAGGCTTGGTCATCCAGTAATGATTGATTGTGTAACTGACGACCTATGTGCCAGTCCGAGGTGTGGATAAATTTCATAATCGCTCTTTTAAAGAAGTGGTAGCGCTAAACCCAAGCGCATGTGCCGGCACATCAACGCAAAAAAGGCAGACGAGATAGACACAGCACGCATGCAAATCGGGTTAAATCGTATTAAATAAAGACATAGCGTTTAAATGCACATAGAAAAATGAGAAGCCTAAAAAGTGCATTAAAATTGACAGGTTATACTATTCAAAAACCTTGAAAGAGTACACCTATTGCAAAGTAGGAAGAGGCGTTGCAATCCTCTTTAGAAGATATTCTGAGCGATATCCACCTCAGCTAAACTTATGAGCCAAGGTGAACGTCACTCAGATAAGATAAAAATAAAATAAAATAAAATAAAATAAAATAAAATAACTTAAGCTTACGCGCGAAGATTAACTAATCCGCCGTTTAATGCTGCGCTTATTGATAAAAAAACAATCAATTAGAATAAGTGATATTGCGTTGCGAGGAGTTTAAAGCTCATGGCAAGGGACATAGTCACAACGAGCGGCTTGATGATCTTCGTGCCTTTGGTCACAACCAGACGAGAACCCAAAGTTGCGCCAATCGCTTGTCCTGCGAGCATGACTAACCCTAATAACCAAATCACTTTGCCGCCCAAGGCGAAGAAAATCAGCGAAGCTATGTTGGTTGAGAAATTAAGTAGTTTCGCGTGAGCCGTAGCCTTAGCCAAACCAAAACCTGCTAACGATACAAACGCCAGCGCAAAAAAGCTGCCAGTGCCAGGACCAAAAAAACCATCGTACAATCCCACACCTAACGCGGCAGTGAACGCAAACGCGGTAGGTGTCAGCACTTGATGCTTATCGTCTTCAGAAATCTTTTTCGAAAATAAGAAGTAACAACCAATTGCCAAAATCAAAAATGGCAACATTAATTCCAGCACTTTGGTATCGACGAGTTGAACGAGAATAGTGCCTAATGCCGCGCCGATGAACGCACAGATCAAGGCTAACTTTACGGATTTAAGATCCACGAGTCCTTTACGGACAAAGTACAAGCTGGCAAAAAAACTGCCGCCACAGGCCTGCAGCTTATTTGTGCCTAAGGCAACCGCAGGCGGCAAGCCAGCCCACATGAGTGCAGGTATGGTCAGCAAGCCTCCGCCACCGGCGATTGAGTCTATAAAACCAGCCACCATAGCGACGGCAAAAAGTATCGCTGCGATTTGTAGCGTCAGTTCAAATTCCATAATGATTTATTATTCTTCTGATAAAAAAGGGAGTGATTGCTGGGCATTAGACTGCGTTTGCCAAATAAACGCAAAGGAGTTATTGTCGTCACTGCGTGAGTTAAATTCACACAAAATCTGTAATCCTGTTCTAATTCCGCAACTGTAGGACATCAAATGTTGACCGAACTGCCGCCACTGAATTCCCTCCGTGCTTTTGAAGCGGCTGCACGCTTGCAGAGCATGACATTAGCCAGCAAGGAGCTGCATGTCACCCATGGTGCGGTCAGTAAACAAATCCGAGTATTAGAGGATTATTTGGGTTTTGCGCTTTTTGTGCGCTTACATAAAAAAGTCAGTTTAACCGATGAAGCCAAGCGCTATTTGCCCCATGTCCAAGCCGCGCTGCAAACCCTGTCAAGTGCAACGAGTGACCTACGCCGTCAGCCTTCTAAGCCACAAACCTTAGCCATCAATGTGCTGCCAAGCTTAACCATTAATTGGCTCATCCCGAGAATGGAGCAGTTTAAGTCCCGCCATCCGCACCTTTATGTCGATTTGTCGATTGGTGACTTTGCCGTGGACTTTAGCCAAGGCCGTTATGATATTGCGATTCGCAGCTGTACAGCTATTCCTAAGGGCGCGAATTATATCAAACTGATGGATGAGGATTTGTGTTTGGTTTGCGCGCCTTCGTTAGCGCCAAAACTGCAAAATATCGAAGATATCAATCACGTCACCTTACTGAAACACACTACAAGACCCGAACTGTGGGAATATTGGGCAGAAAAAGTGGGCTTAACACTCACCCAAGCACAAACCTTTGGCGTCGAGCATTTCTACATGCTGAGTCAAGCCGCCGCCAGTGGCATGGGGGCAGCGCTTATTCCGCGATTTTTTATCGAAGAGCAATTGGCAAACGGCAGCTTAGTCATTCCCTTTGACGCCCCTTTCACCAGCCCCTATCGCTACTACCTGCTCACACCCAAATCTCCTAGCCTGCCGTTAAAAGCCCAAGCTTTTATCGACTGGTTGTTAGAAGTGTTTGCGCCTTATCGCCACTAAACAACATTTGGAATGTCACCATTCCAGCAAAGTGCAATAACGCAATGTGAGCAAAATAAGACTATTGAGTACTGAAAACAAGTGCAACAAATGGGCGCAAAAAAACGGCAATAAAAAACCACCAAGAAGGTGGTTTTTTAGACTCAAAGGTCAAAGCAAATCAGGATCAGTGATTGCAATGAGCACCGTGGACATGCTCATGGTCATCATCTTCCATAAACTCGTCATCACCGTCTTGGTGTTGCATTACGCCCCAGCCGTCGGTCATACCACCGAATTCGGCGGCAAAATCATTCAACATGACTTCTTGCTCAACCAAAGTATCGTAATCAGGTACCATATTGAGGCAAACAATGATTTCCCACTTGCCCAGCTCATCATTCAGATTTAGCTCAAGCTCGCCTTGCAAGTCAGAATTTGTGAGTTCTTCTAACGCCGTTTCAGCATCACGTTGGTCATCAAAAACCAAAAAGAAATCAACATCTAACTCTTTTGTTAAATCGATTCCTGCTTCAGCCATTGCGGCCAGCATTTTACCATTGTCATCATCTGGAAATTGCATATCTTGCTCCACTGTTTCAGGCTTATTCTGCCGCAATGATTTGAACTGATTCACCATTAAAGCTGACGATATCGCCCGCAATAATTTTTTTACGTTTACGAGTTTCAACTTCACCATTCACAGTGACTTGACCTTCCTCGATAAAATGCTTGGCTTCGCCGCCGGCATTGCTCATGCCCTGCACTTTTAGTACTTTGTACAATTCAATGAAATCTTCGCCAGAATGCAAAGCTAATTGATTAATTTGCGCCACTTAATACACGCCTTCTAAAAATAAACCTGCGGCATTATACCAGCACCGCACAAAATTCGCTGAAGATAATTTGGCTAGAGACGTCTTTCATCGGCGAGTAAACCGAAGACCGATTCATCGAGCCAGTTTTCACCCATTTTGAATTGCTGCCTGAGTAAGCCTTCAAGCCTGAAGCCGCACTTTTCAAGAACCCGCGCCGATGCATGATTATCTTTGGCGCAATGACCAACAAATTTATGCACATTAAAACTTAAGCAGGCCCAATCAATAACCGCCATTAAGCTCTCAGTCGCATAACCCTTGCCGTGGCCCTCTGCGGCCAGCAAGTAACCCACTTCTGCACGCTGCTCATCAAGGCTTTGGCAATAAAGACCTGTTAATCCGACAAATTGCCCTGTATCAACGGTCTCAATCACTAGGGTGAGCCAATCGCCTGAACCGTAAAACCAAGTATCGGAGCGCTGCTGAAACTTACTGCGGATCACCTCTTGCGACTCTGGCACTCGCACATAGCGATTAATCTCAGGATCGCTGTGCAACGCATAAAAATGTTCCCAGTCGCTATCTTGTAAGCTCCTGAGTTTCAATCTATCGGTGTAGAGTTCCAGCATAGTGACTCCGTGATGAGCAGATAAAACAAAAACGGCAGCAAAAGCTGCCGTAAAATAAGCTGTAAAACTTACGCGCGGCTGGTCACTTCAAGCAAATGAAAACCAAACTGCGTTTTAACTGGACCTTGCACTTCGTTTAATGGCGCGCTGAAGACAACTTCATCAAACTCTCTCACCATCATACCAGGACCGAATGACCCCAATTCGCCGCCTTGGGCACCTGATGGGCAAGAAGAGTGCGCGCGAGCAATTTGAGCGAAATCCGCGCCTTCCAATATTTGCTGTTTCAGCGCTTGACATTGCTCTTCGCTGCTGACTAACAAATGTCTTGCTGTTGCCTGGACCATAGTAAAACTCCTGTGAGGATCATGAGACATTTGCCCCAAATATCATTGAATTTCCATTAAAACATCCGTTTTAACAGGTTTTGAATCAACAGTATAAAAACTTTCTGTTGAATAAAAAAGTCTTAAAATGCCGTCATTCACATCAAAGTCAAATAACGGCATATTACGGGCTAAGCCTGTTTAGACGCTATCCAACGATCGATTTTGTTCTCCATGACCGCCATAGGTAATGAACCTGAGGTGAGGATTTGATCGTGGAACGCTTTTAAATCAAATTTATCACCCAAGGCTTTTTCAGCGCGGGCGCGCAGTGCCAGGATCTTCAGCTGACCGACTTTGTAAGACAAAGCTTGACCAGGGATCGCCATATAGCGCTCCACTTCAGCGACTATGTCACTTTCAGCCATCGGCGAGTTATCTTTCATGTACTGAATCGCTTGTTCACGACTCCAGCCTTTTGAATGAAGACCGGTATCTACCACTAAGCGCATCGCACGCAGCATTTCATCGGAAAGCTTGCCAAAATACTGGTAAGGATCAGTAAACAAGCCCATCTCAATACCTAAGTACTCAGCATAAAGTGCCCAACCTTCCTCGAAAGCCGTATAACCACTGAAACGCTGGAACTCAGGCACACCGGTTAGCTCTTGCTTGATTGCAATTTGGAAATGATGCCCAGGAGCAGCCTCGTGTAAAGATAAGGTCGTCATGCCCCACTTTGGCTGCGCCTTGAGGTTATAAGTGTTGATATAGAACACGCCTGGACGACTGCCATCCACCGCTGGCGATTCGTAAGAAGCACCCGCCGCAGATTGTTCTCTGAAACTTTCAACCGGCTTAACCACGTAATCAGCCTTTGGCATTACATTAAAGTAGTTAGGCAACACTTGATTGATTTTATCTTTCAACACCATATAACCATCAATCAAACCTTGACGGTCGCTGTAGAAATACTGAGATTCGGAAGATAAAGACGCGAAAAATGCTTTCAAATCGCCCTTAAAACCTACCTGCTCACGTACCTTATCCATCTCAGATAAAATTCGCGCCACTTCACTTAAGCCAATTTGATGAATTTCATCCACAGACATAGTGGTGGTCGTATGTGAGTTAGCCAGATGCTGATACCAGGCTTTGCCGTTAGGTAAACCAGACCAACCATCAGTCGCCCGCGATTTGGGTAAATAGGTTTGCTTAAAGTAATCACGCAAGTCCGTTAACGCTGGCACGATACGTTCGGCTATCATGGCTTGATAACGAGCTGTCAATTCCGCTTTATCTTGCTCAGAAAAACTCTCAGGAAAATGCTGAATGGGCGAGTAGAAAATGCTCTGAGTCGCATCAGTCGTTAGCATAGCGTCTAACTGGGGAATAATGCGCTCTACCAACACCCGAGGTAGCACCACTTTACTTTCAATGCCTTGATTCATCCGATTTTCAGCAAGCGCTACCCACTTGATGAAACCATCGACTCTCTGTTCCCAATTACGATAATCTTGAACAGTATTAAAAGGTTGTGCACTCTCGCCACTTCCCAACTGCACCATGGTAATAACAGTACTATAGAACTGGCTTATCGGCATAAAGCGAGATGGGAAAGTTTCGTCCACCAACGCCATATCACGGTCATAGACAAACAGATCATAACTTAACTGTAAATCAGCGGGCAGTTGCTTTGGATCTATCGCGCGCACCTGAGCTAAATAGTGAGTATTAAGATCATGGCGAGCCTTGAGGTAATCTTCGGTTAGATCCCCGCCAAAATCGGCGTTATAGTCATTAACGCCGACAAAGGTGGCGTAGATGGGCTCAAGCTTTAGGTAATCTTTAAAATAAGCATCCACAAGCGCTAAATAACGCTGCTCGGCCGTTTGTGTTTCGCCCTGCTCTGCAACTGCATTAGCTTGGCTGTTTTCTTGAACTGCAGTGGCTTCAGGCTTAGAACAGCCTTGAAGGGTGAAGATTAACGCTATCGAACCTGCCAATAAACCCAATTTCATTTTAATATTTCTCCTTTTTGGCCCGCTATTGCAGAACTGTTTCTATACTTAGTTCAAGGTCTGCTATCGGAGTTAATCTATGATCTACTCGTTCCGCAACTCAGGTTTCAGGGATCCAGAAACTGGAGTCTATAACCAAACCTATTTCATGGAAGTATTCAACCGAGAATGGCATCGTCACATGAGAGAACACCAAAGCTTGGCACTATTGTATCTGTGCCCTCACATTCATGAAACCGTCAAACAACCCCATTTACTCGAATTCTTTACCAAACAAGTGCAGGAAGCACTATTAAGAGCAACAGATATGATTGCTAGGCTTGATCATAATCACTTTGCGCTGGGTTTATTCAACATAGATGAGGTGGGAACTGAGGTAGTGTTAAAGCGAATAGAACAACAAATATCTGACTTTAACCAAGATTTTGGTAAAAATCATAAGCTGACAATCGATTATAAACTTGCTGCCGGTATTTGCTTACCGACGCAAGAAAACAAAATCGAGTCACTCTTCAGTAATGTCAGCCAACTCTCACAAGATCTTGAAAAAAGCCATGATCAATCACAAGCTTTAATCCGCTTACAGTAAGCTTGTGTTGTAATTAGTAGCAAAGAAAAAGCCCCTTTCGGGGCTTTCAAATTCAAACGCTAAACTGCCAAGCGATTACAGTGTGATGTTATGCATACGTGCTTTCTCTTTGATATAAGAGATATAGCTATTTGCACTCTTCTCAGTCTTCTTATCGTTAGCAGCTAATACTGCACGGTTATAAGCTGACTTGTACTGTTTCAAACTTAAATGAGCCAAAGCTAATTCGAAGTTTGCTTCGCCAGGATGATCAATGCCCATGGATATGGCTTTTTCAAGCACAGGGATCGCAGCAGTGTATTGTTCATCCAAGTTTAGTAAGCGACCTTGTTTCAGGTAAGTCTTACCATCCTTGCTTATAGCGGCAGCTTTACCATAATAATCAGCTGCTTGCTTAAACTCTTTAGCATTTTGATAGAAACCAGCCAAAATCTCTAAGGACTTAGCATCCTCAGCAATCAAGCCTGATTTCATGTGTTTCTGATACACTTTAGCAGCTTGATATGGAGCACCTTTCTGTGCCATCAATTGTGCTAAACGGGTAATGTTACCTGCGCTATCTAAGAAACCATTTCTATAAGCTAAATCGTAAGTAGCAAGAGACTTGTCATAGTCTTCAACCATCAAATAAAACTGCGCTAATTGAACCCACAGTCTGCCATCTTCTGGGAATAATGGCACCATGACTTCTAACACGCCAACAGCTTTCTTATACTTCTTCTGGTTGAAGTAAGAAGTTAGCTTCATCTGATATAAGCCTTTATCAGGGGTTTCAGCTAATGAAAGACCTTTATCGGCCACTTCAATCACTTTATCCCACTGTTTTAGCTCTGAATATGCAATACCAATACGACGGTATATTTGAGAGTCAGATTTACAAGTGAATTCCATCCACTTGTAGTAGTAAGGAATCGATTCCTTAAACTTCTTCTCTTGTAACAGCAAATCCGCATAAAGACGCATAGTTGCAGCATGATCTGTGCCACCTAAAATATCAGCTTCAACAGCTTGTTTTAGGTACTTGATCGCAGTATCCATTTTGCCTTTTTCGGCATAAAAGTTACCTAACATGCGTGCAACATAAGCCTTATCGAAGTCGTTCTTAGCATTAGCTTCGAGCAAAATAGCAATGGCTTCATCTAACTGGCCATTAGTATAAGCTTCGAACGACTTTTGAACTTTCTTCGCTGCGCCTTCGCCTACCGCTTTAGATTGACGTTTGTCGATAGGACACTTTTCTTCCGCTACCGCAGAAGAAAGTGTTAATGTCCCGCCACAAACAGAAAGCAATAATAGAGCTGCGATTTTATTAACATTACGCATCGTTATTTGCCTCCCTTATCTAAGGTAAAGTCCAGCTGAACTGTCTGACCAGGTTGCTTCAGTGGCTTGCCATCAACAATCTTTGGCTTGTACTTCCACTTCTTCAGTGCGCGAATCGCTTCTTTATCAAATAAACGCTTTGGCTCAGCTTGAATAACTTCAACGTCATCGATACCACCGAGTTCGTTGATGGTGAAACGAAGTTGTACCCAACCTTCTTTACCATCACGCGCCGCAGCAATTGGATACTGAGGTTCGATACGAACGATAGGCGTAGCATCACCATCGCGAGTCATCATATTGCCTAATTTGAAACCAGTACTTGCACCGCCAGCTTCTACACCGCCCATATTGAACGACATTGATGTATCAATATTACTTGATGAATCAGGTGGCGTTGTATCAGGCTTCTGTGGTTGCTCTGGTGGTGGTGGTGGCTTAGGCACTACCCTTGGCTTATTCTGTGCTTTTGAATCCTGTCTATCCATAGTGATTTCAATTACAGGGGTCTCGGCCGATGTTTCGCCGCGCTGTGCGCCGCCACCGACCAAGAACGCCATAAAAGCGAACAGACCAAAAGTCACAGCAGCACCAATAATGATCGATACTAGTGCTCTTAGCATATTAATCGTTCCCCGCAGATACCGAAATTTTATCTATACCAGCCGCTTTCACTTGGTCTAGAACTTTAACAACTAAGCCGTGCATTGCGTCTTTATCAGCCTGAATCAATACAGCAGCTTCAGGAGCTTCAGCCAGCATACGTTCAACGTTTGCTGTTACACGTTCGATATCAACCTGACGGTTTTCCATCATGATCACGCCCGTTTTGCTGACGCCGATAAAGATGTTCGCCGAAGGCTTTGAAGTCGCTTGTGAAGCTTTTGGTTTGTTATAGTCCAAACCAGATGGTTTCACGAATGACGTTGTTACAATGAAGAAGATTAGCATGATGAACACGATGTCGAGCATCGGTGTCATATCAATTTGCGCTTCCTCATCTATACTGGAATGCTTTTTACGTGCCATGTTCAATCTCTCTCTAGTGGTGCGGCATGCTGTCTTTTAGCTTTTCTAAACTGATCTTCATTTTTGCATCAAGGCGAGTACTGAAGAACACTCCCGATAATGCTGCAACCATACCTGCCATCGTAGGCATAGTCGCCATTGAAATACCAGCCGCCATCAAACGAGCATTACTCGTCCCCTGAACTGCCATCACATCGAACACTGAAATCATACCTGTTACGGTACCTAACAAACCTATCATTGGACAAATCGCCACTAAGGTTTTAATAATCAGCATACGTGCATTCAAATCTTGCTTCGCTTGGGACATCCAAGCTTCACGGATACGGTGTGCATACCAAGAGGTCGTTTCCTCTCTGGCGTCCCATGCAGCTATGATTGCTTTATGTTGCTTTGGTGATATCCAATTAAGATACCAATAACGCTCAAGCATCAAGACCCACATTAAGAACAGAACAGCCGCTACAAGCCAGAGGACGTCGCCTCCGGAGGCCATGAAGCCCCTGACGGAATCCCAAATGTCCATCAGGTATAGCATCATTAGTCAGCCCTCTTCTCAGCATGTGCTGCGATGATACCAGCACTTTGCTCTTCAAGGATCTGAACGATTGACTTGCTACGCGCAACAACAACTGCATGCATTAACATTAACGGTAGTGCAGCAACCAGACCTTGAACTGTAGTGATAAGCGCCATAGAAATACCGCCCGCCATCAGTTTTGGATCGCCAGTACCAAATAATTGGATACTTTGGAAGGTTGCAATCATACCCGTTACTGTACCTAACAGACCCATCATAGGTGCGATAGCGGCCAGTACTTTAATGATTGAAATACGCGCTTCTAATGCTGGAGTTTCTTTCAGAATCGCTTCATCAAGTTTTAACTCTAACGTTTCAACATCAACGTCTTTGTTTTCTTGGTAAACTTTTAAGATACGACCTAAAGCATTGTTACCAGGCTTATCGACGTTCTTACGTTGGCTATTAACACGAGCGCCAATAATAGTCATAGTGACTAGACGTTCGATAGAGATTAATAAACCCAGTGCTAACAGAGCAATAATGATGTAACCGATAGTACCACCAGCTTCTAAACGGTCTTCAAAACTAGCTTTGTTAGTGAAGATGTTTAGCAGTACACCGCGAGCAGGGTCAACATAGAATGATGCAGTACCTGAAGTGATTTTTTCCCAGTCAGCAACCGCGCTAACTTGGTAACCTTCTGGTTGTTGAGATAACTGCTGAATTAAACCTAACTCAGGGTTATAAACAACGTATTTGCCATCGGCTGTTAAGTTGTAAGAACCGATACGGTGAATAGTCGTTGTTTTAACGCTTCCGTCGATACCAGTAACAGAACCTTCGAACTTAACAACTTTGCCAGATTGCGCCATTTCAAACAGCTGCTCTTGCCAGAATTGCTCTAGTTCTTCGATTTTAGGTAATTGCTTACGCGCACCTAAATCAGCGATGAATTTATCACGATTTGGGTATTGAGCACTGATGTTTGAGCTTGCCAGTTTACCCGCGAAATCACCGGCTTCACCTTTAACCACACCAAACATCTCACCCAAGTCACCTTGAGCAGTTTTCAGATCTTCTTCTAACTGAGCAATTTTACGCTCGTTATCTAAGAACGCTTGGTTTAAATCTTTACCACGTTGTTTTTCAGCGGCTAATGCATCTTTTTCACGCTTTAACAGTGCAGCTTTATCACCACGTTCTGCTTGGAATTCTTGCTCGCGTTTGCTGTTGATTTTGCCTTCTGCAGCGCGTTCAACTTTAACTTGCTGCAATAATTGGTCAATCGACTTAGGCGCATCTGCAGCGCTAGCCATACCAGCAGTTAAAGAGAAACTTGCAGCCAACACAGCTGTAGTAATTAACTTCTTCATTATTGTGCAGTCTCCGCAGCAGGAATTGGTAACGCAAATAGATCTAGAGCACCTTGTTTACGGGCAATGCGGATACCTTTAGTCAGTTCACGCAAGTAGCTGTCATCTAACTTGTCCCAACCCTTAGATTCTGGGTTGTACATCCAGCCAGTCTTTTGATCTAAACTCTGTGCATAAAGAGCAACACGACCTAAGTTAAAGAAGTCAACCAACACTTCTTTACCATCTAGGTTTAATTTACCTTGGTTAACAGCAACCGCACTACCATATTCACGCTCGATGCTATAAGCATCAAGAATTAAACGGTATTTTTCGGCTAAGGTAACTTCAGCAGTATTAAGCAGGTTTTTCAGCTCATTAACACGATTAGTACGTACTTCAGAGTTGAAAGGTAAATCTAATTGAACAAACTGTTCTAATGACTCAACCATTTTAAACATTAATGGCACTACGCCTTGGCGAAGTTTATCAACACCATTGATGTCACCTTGCACTGAGTCCATTGTCTTTTGTTGATCAGCGACTAAGCTGGCAACATAATCGTTATATGATTTCAGTGATTCGCGCTCATCTGCGACAGAACCATACTCAAAAAGCATGTCTTGTGCTTGATCGAAATACTTATCAACGTTCTTTTGCGACGCAGCAGCATCAGCATGGATCATACTATCCGCTTTCTGCACGTCGGTAAGAGGATCTGCAACAACTAAGTTGCTGCTCGCTAATGCCAGCACGCCAACAAGTGCAGTAGCGATTTTTGTTCTATTGCTTACCTTGGACATAGTTCCCAACCAATTTGAAGTGAATAAAAAGGTTTAACTTACCAGCAACAAAACGAGAAGCAATTAATGCTCGCCGAAAAAATTACTGTAAGTTCGTCTTTCTCTTGTGGTTCTTAGTTTTTTCTTCCCTTTCCTACGCCCTTAAAGGCATAGACCCGCTGGCATCATTTCACAAAATGTTGACCTGTGTCAACATTTCAGCCGACTAAAAACTAGTGTAAAGAGGCGCTATGAATAAAAAATTTTACGAAAGGTGTTTTTTTAAACAAAATATCACAGGTAAAGTTAATTAAATTGAGTAACCAAAATCTAAAATTAATAATAAGCAATATAAATCAATAGCATAAAAGAACATCTTTCGTTCAATAGTTTTTTGTCAATTAACATCTTTCAACATGAAACGAACTCAAGCAGGTCATCTTTACTTGCGTATTGACTTTGGGATACAGGATTTTGCAGAGGATGTAGAGCACGGATTCATTAATCAAGGCAACCTTCTATGTAGCTGTAACCAAAGATAGCTTATCTAACCTGAACTCTGGATAAGAAAATTTGAACTAATAGCCCTCCAAGTGTTCGGGTCTTTCGACCAAGAGAAACCCCATCACAACGAAGAGCCTATGCATTAATTAGTGGAAGTGTTTCGCAATATCGATGATTTTTTGTGCGGTTTTCATTACTGAATGGGGAAAACGCTATTAACCGATGGTACACGAAAGCGTCAACGCGTTGGCCGTATGACGATGAGCGAAGTGATGACCATCATCATACTTTTAAATGCCTCACCACCGTGATTTCAAGAACTTCTTCATCGGCTATCTGGCTCATTTCTACAAATCTGCTTTTCCTCATTTACTCAGCTATACCCGCTTTCTTGAGGTGATGTCCAAGGCTTTAGTCCCGCTTTGCAGCTACTTTGCCAGCCTCAAGAGTGACCCCACTGGTATCGAATTTGTTGACTCAACTAGCATCAAAGTGTGTCATAACCTGCGTATTCATCGCCATAAAACCTTGGCGGGACTGGCGTCCAGAGGTAAAGGTACTATGGGGTGGTTCTATGGCTTTAAGCTGCATTTGATTGTGAATCATCAAGGTGGAATAGTGGCGGCCAAAGTGACCCCTGCGAATGTACATGACACAAAACCGGTGAATGAGATGGTACACAGTGACATGAATAAACTCTATGCAGATAAAGGGTATATCAGTAAAGCACTGTCCAGTGAATTGCTGGAGAAAGGCGTCACACTGGTGACAAACTTGCGTAAAAATATGAAAGCAAAAGCGATGTCGTTGTGGGATAGAGCGATGCTGTCGAGACGTTTCATCATAGAGACCATTAACGACCAGTTAAAAAACATCTCTCAAATAGAGCACTCAAGACACCGCAGCGTGCATGGTTTTATGCTGAATATGATTGCGGGACTCATCGCCTATCAATTGAAAGATAATAAGCCACAACTGAACCTCACTAAAGCGGAGTTTAATGCTATTGCAGTTATGACTCGTTAAACCGCTCTCAGGTTAATTAGCGAGTTTTGCACTTCGGAGTTTTCGGCGTTTTTCAAGACAGTTGTCGCCTAAATTGTTAAGCCGCTTCTTTATGTTGCTCTGGATTTAACGCCACAGCGCCTATTGGTTGCCAGTTTCGCTCTTCTTTTTACCATCGCTCTGAATGTTCCTTTCTTTTTGTCTGATACAACGCTTTTCGCTTCGCCAGTATTCCAACATCCAGACCATCATGCCTTTGGTTTGGTGTCACAAACTTAATCCTGCTATGACGATGCTCGTTGTTGTACCAATAAACAAATTCATTGACCCATTTACGCGCTTCATCTAATGATTTGAAGCCTTCACTAGGCCAGCGTGGATGATACTTTACCGTTCTAAATAGCGATTCTGAGTACGGATTATCATTGCTCACCCTTGGACGGCTTCGTGAGGTCACAACGCCTAAATCGTACATCTTAGCTCGCATCGTCAAGCTCTTCATGGGCGCGCCATTATCTGAGTGCAACACAACGTCTTTCTTTAAGCATTTCTCTGACCAGACGGTACGCTCTAGTAATGCTGCAGCTTGCTCACCTGTTTCGTGGTAATGAACTTCCCAACCGACGATTTTTCGACTGTAAATATCTTCTATCATGTACAGATAATAGTGCTTTCCTATCACCGTCGTAGGCAGGTAACTAATACCCCAACTCCACACTTCGTTCGCTTTTTTAGCCGTATAACTGGTTGGCTTTTTATGGACATTTCTTGGCTTAGCTTTGCCTCGGTGATGCAGCATGTTTTCAGCATGCAAGACACGGTAAAAACTCGACTCAGAAGCGATATACTCACCTCTGTCGGCAAGTATAGGGACAATTTGGCTTGGCGGTAATGAGGCAAACTCTTCACTGTTACACACATCAATCACAGTCTGTCTTTCAGCTTGACTGAGTTTATTCCCAGGCGCTGGCCTTGTTGCGCTGGGCCTTTTATCTGCGCTAATGTCACCATCGACTCGCCAACGCTGTAAGGTTCTTGTTGATAATCCAATCACCTCACAGGCCTTATCTTGTCTCGCACCTGATGCGATTGCAGTGTAGACCCACTGGGCGTGATTTTGCCTATCAGTCAGCGAAATCAGTCTTCCTCTTTTTCTTTCCAATAGGCATCGAACTTTTTTCCGAGGACGAGTAAAGCTGCCGCTTCTGCTAACGCTTTATCCTTTCTACGTAACTCTCGTTCGAGCTCGTTAATGCGTTTTTTATCAGTCTTCTGCTCAGGTGTTATCTTGGCTTTTCTCGTCAGTGTCGTGCTTGGATTACCGGCAATACAAGCTTGCTTCCATGTGTTAACTTGCTCAGGCTATAACCCCTTAGCTCGGCAATATTCACCTAACTCAACTGCCGTCAGAGAGGCGGTTTCTAATACCACTGAAAACTTTTCTTCACTTGACCACTTATCCGATGAACTGACTTTTGACAAGTTTAACCTTGAGGTATTAAATTGCTTTTGCCAACTATACAGGGTTGAGAGCTTAATGCCTTCTTGCGCTGCAAACTGACGAACCGACAAGTCACTTTGACTAAGCTTGGTTAATATCGCTTCTTTAAATTGACCAGAATGCCTTTGATAATTCACTTGCTTTAACCTACCGCTCCCTGTTTATTTGTCAATTAATTGAGGCGACAACTATCCTGACACAGGGTTTTACTATCCTAATTTGTGCGTCTAAAAAATTATTGAAATTTTAAGTGTTGAAAAAATACCAGAACTTTATTTACTTACGCTCGGATTGATTTTATTGCAACTGGAATGTAATTAAATTGATAAAAAATAAGCCCTAAAAATTAGGGCTTATTAAAGAACTCAAAATTTGAACTTCGAACTGATATTAGAACGAATGGCTCAATGATAAGTACATGTAACGACCCATATTGTCATACAGAGCTTGATCATAGAAAGGCCAACCGCCACCAGCTTCTTCTGAGTACACCGGTGCTTCGTCAAACACGTTACGTAAACCAACTGTTAACTTTGTTCCAGTTGGCAAGAAGTAGAAAGCTTGAAGATCGATCTGAGTATAAGAGTCAGCAGTTACAATTGTGCTTGGATCTTGAGAATTACAAGTTCCTGTTAGCTTACCAGCTGGGTTATCTGTAGTTTCACCTATATATCTAGCATTCGCACTTACACCGTAATCGCTGGTTTCCCAACTAGCGCGCAGGTTTTGACGCCATTCTGGTTCACTAGTCGTTCCTGCATCATCACAAAGAGGTTGAGTGGCAGAAGACTGACGCAAATGCTCAATTAAATAAGAACTTTTCAGACCTAGGCTCATAGTACCGCCAGCTAAGTCAAAATTATAACCAATATCGAAGTCAATACCGCGACCTTTTTCAGAGCTTAGGTTCTGTAAGTTGGTTGCAACATATGCATCAGGATGGTACAAATTTCCACCTACACGATGCACTAACTGTGGGTATTTGTCTTCGTTGTTAATGATTTCTTGAACACCAAGTGAGCCGATTTTTCCATCAACTTCAATATTCCAGTAATCTGTCGTAATACTTAACCCTTCAATAGCTTCCCAAGAGAAACCAAAGTTGTAAGAAGTCGACTCCTCAGGTTTTAAATCTTTATTACCACCGCTTTTAGATTGAAGTTCACGTTTACTACAGCCATTTACTGGATCTGCTTGACAAGCCTTAGTATCAATAGCACTTGTCACACCAAAGCTCTCGCCTAAGAAAAGTTGACCTAAAGCTGGGGCTTTGAAGCCTGTTGCGTGAGATGCTCGAAGCAGCAAGCTATCCACTGGGCGCCATGATGCGGCCAACTTGTAGGTTGTTTTACTGCCGAGATCAGAAACAGAAGTTGTGATATCGTCATAACGTAGAGCACCTGAAAGCTCTAACGATTCAATTGGAGTAAACGCAAGTTCTGCATATGCAGCTTTCATTTCGCGGTCACCGATACCATAAGATGCAGCACCACCAGCAACATCAGCCGTAATTTGAGCTATATCAGTATAATCGTAATAGGTTTCTTTACGGGTTTCATAACCTACTGCATAACCTAAGCCTTCCATCACTTCGAAGTCACCATTCATACCAATGTTGGCAATCTCTTCGGTTAATGCCGCCTGACGATGAGTCGGGATTGAAATCCAATATTTTTTGCCATTCGCTGCAGTATGTGGTTCTGTAGTCCATAGTTCAGCAGGGTTCAATTCTGTTAGCTTAATTAGACCAGCAGCAACCGCATCTGAAAGACCTTTCTTTGAAATTTGGCCATTAAGCCCCATTTGATTCTGATTCACCCAGCTTTTTGCGTAATAACCAGAAACCGTATGGCTGTCATTTAAACGATAATCTAATCCAAAAGCTAAGTTTGTTGCTGTGTTAACGCCATCACGTGAGCGTGGTCCAGCGTCAACTGTTCGACGATAGATAAGCATATCTCGGCCGAAAGTATTTTCTGGTGATGATGCTGGCACTTCGAATAAACCAGGCGCCGCACCGTTGCGCACTTCTGTTTTAGCGCGAGAGTAACGAGCTTCAAAGAAACCGCTTAAATTATCTGAAAACTCTTGATGATGAGATGCAAATAAGTTGAAACGTTCTGATTTAGGAACCGCTTGATATAATGGCGCAACATCATATGCACACTCGAAGCCTGCATCAGTTACTGTAGTTGGACGTTTACTCGATTCAGGACAATCAGCTACAGGATAAGCAGTAGAAAAATCTTCTTCTAACCACGTACCTGGGAAGCCTGCAGGAGAGCGGCCATCAGCGCCAGTTGGGCTAACAGCTGAATTAATCAAAGGACGATTTACAGCTTCCACAACTTCTTGCTTGAAATAGTCAAAAGCAACTAAAGTACTGTGTTTTTCACCTGCACTGCCAGCAACTAACTCATAAGAGGTGCGCTCGCCATCACTGTGTTCAAGGTTTTGTCCATACTGAGCTTTAACCGACAAACCATCAAAATCTTTCTTAGTGATAATGTTAATAACACCAGAAATCGCATCTGCACCGTAAATAGCCGATGCACCATCAGCCAAAAATTCAATACGCTCAACTGCAGCCATTGGAATGTTATTTAAGTCAGTTGCGGCTGAACCTCCCACAGGAGACCCTGGCAAACGGCGACCATTTAGTAAAAATACGGTATAGTCATCACCAAAACCACGAGCATCGAAGTTTGCAGTTCCTGCACCTTGAGCTAGAGTCGCATTTTCTGAGGTTAAGCCAGGGCCTGCGAAATTTGATTGAAATAAGAAGTCTGCAACAGTTTGTGTTCCGGTAGCCTCTATAAACGCTTTGTCAAAAACTTGAACTGGACTTGGACCTTCCATATCAACACGTTTAATACGTGAACCTGTAACTTCAATACGTTCAACTTTGTTTGCACCATCTTCTTCAGCTGCAAATACAGCTGAAGAACTAAGTGCTGCAACTGTGGCACCGCCAATCAGTGCTAAGCGCACAGATTTAGCTAATAAGCTATTCGTAAGCATTGTCTATCTCCCTGGATATATAATTTTTTTCTTAATTTCTTTAAAGCCGTGTGGACAAGAAAGTTATCTCTATCTGTGATTCGAAAACTATTTAGTTTCCTAAATCTCCATCTGAGATCTAGGAACAATATAAACTCCTAGATCACTCTTCCACCGCAATACAACCATATTGCAAACAGTTAATCAACATTTTAAACAAAAATTATAACATATATT